>NZ_JAKUEU010000001.1:0-226038 GCF_022663075.1 Bacillus cereus group sp. BfR-BA-01441 | reverse complement strand
ATTGCTCAAGAAAAGAAAGTAACAAAGATAGAAGAGAAGAAAACTGAAGATAAAGAAACAGCAAAGATAGAAGAGAAGAAAACTGAAGATAAAGAAACAGCAAAGATAGAAGAGAAGAAAACTGAAGATAAAGAAGCAACAAAGTTAGAAGAGAAGAAAACTAAAGATAAAGAAATAGCAAAGATAGAAAAAAAGAAAAGCGAAGATAAAGAAGCAGCACAGTTAGAAGGGAAACAAAAAGTAGAAAAATCGGTAAAAACGAACGGAACTGAAAATAAAGAGGAAGAAAAAACGGTATCTCAAGAAAAGGATCCTCAAACTAATCCTTCATGGAAGCCAATTGGTACAGAGCAAGGAGCAAAACCTGATATGAAATTTAAAGAAGGAACAGTAGATTGGAGTGAGATGAAAAAAGCAATCTCTTATGCTGTTGATGTTCCAGAGAGCCAATTGATTTTCGATTTTATTGGAAATAATGGTAATAATAAAGCCTACGGTAATGTACGAGATAAACAAAGTAATAAAAAATATAAGGTTAATATTGATTGGGTAGAGAATCAAGGGTGGAAACCAGCATCTGTACAAGTGGTAAAATAAATAATAGAAATGTAATTATATGTTTAAAAGGAAAGTAGTATTAGGCACTCATGGAGCTGTAATGACTTTGATGTTGTATGAACTTAGCTTGATAGCGATGGGGTACCGCCAACAAGACTCGAATTTTGCACGCTAAGCAAAAAAAACAATAAGCTGTCCACATGGACAGCTTATTTACATAATTCTTGTTATTGGAAGTCGTTTTGAAATTCTATATGTTTACTTTTTTCTTGTTCTTACGAATAAACCACAACACCACAGTTAAAAATAATAAAAAACTCAGTAAAAAGAGCGGTATTTTTTGAATAAAGAAAAATCCTTTCCAAAAATCTAACCTAGTACTATCAGGAGAATCTGTTGCCATCCCACCTATAAAAAAAAGACAACGGAATAGTAAGTATATTTATCCCTAAACCGATCATTACGAATGATAGATTTTTACTCCAGATTTTTGGTAATGCAGCCATAATAAATAAAACTAATGCAGTACCAATTATAAGAAACAGTACTCCAAAATAAAATGCAAAATATAAAATAATTCCCATAATCCCCCTCCAAGACTTTAATTGTACCATCAATAAAGGCAATTTTGGATGAATATGATATTCGTATATAGTTAACATAACGTCCCATTATCGATAGCAAATAATTTCATAGAATCCTTGTATGTACAGGGGGTCTTGTTTTTTGGTCTATGTATCTCTTATATAGGATTTTATACATCATTGATGTAGCGGGGATATGAGGGAGCTTCGCTTTTCTTTTTTTGCATAAAATTTTGTATGAAAACAGTTGAGTTATAATGCTTTATGCTGAAAAATAAAAACTTTTCTTTGAATTTGAAAAGAAGGTGTTACCTTGTCAAGTGTTGAAGAAAATGAGATAGCAACTGTTGCTACAGATAGTGTAACGGATACAGAACACGAACTTCATCACATGAGGGTCATCCGAAATCGGTACTTGAGTTAATCGTCAGCTGAGATCTTTGGAATTGAACCGACGGGTAACTTTAACAAAATAAGGAGTACAATTAAACAGCCTAAAATATGCAAGTTTTTATGCGAAACTGCTTGCGTATTTTGGCTATTTTTGCATTCGTAAAAGTGCTATAAGTAAACAGTATTTTTAAATTGCCAAATATCCCCATGAGATCAATGGGACTTATATTCCACTTCTTTATCAGAATGATATTAAGAAGTGGAAATAGTATAAGTACCCAAAAAACGATAATAAAAACTGTATTCATCAGTTTCTACTCCTTATGTGAATCATAAAGTTATTATCCCGTTTATTGTGGGCTGACTAAAGTTTCACTTTATCTCTCCGTCTCAAAAAACTCAATCCACTCTCCATCAGGGCCAGCGAAGAATATGTAACGTGTTCCATCTGGTAATGTTTCGATTTCTTCTCCTAGTAAAAAGGTTACGCCGTGTTTTTGTATTCTTTCAATTTCATCCTCTAATGAATCTACCTTAAAGCAAATGTGATGTACTTTTCCTTCTGCCGGAAGAGAAGAGTTATAACCTTCAATGAGTTCGAGTATCGTTTCCTTCGATTCTTCCACACCTAAAAAAGCGAGTTTTAAGTCTGGGTTCGGGTGCCCCATACGTTTAAGGAGCTGTAAGCCGACTACTTCTTCATAAAATGAGATAGATGCTTCTAAGTTTGCAACCATAAGTCCAACGTGTTCTATTCTTCTAACTGGCATGTAGATTCCTTCTTTCTGAAAATTATATACAATATATTATTGAAAATTAAGAAAATAAGCAAGATAAAAACCTTACAAATTTTAGCGTGTTATATGGTATAGTGAGAAAGTATGTTTGGGGAGAAGGAAGGAGATTATACGATGAATACAACTACTCAAACTCCTTCATTATCGGAAACGATGAAAGAGTGGCATTATGCATTAGCATATGAAATTAAACATTGGAAAACGATAGGTGGTAGTAAAATTTCTATCATGAATGGTCGTTTTTTATATACAGATTATGAAAGTACAGTATACGTATTTCAGCTTATTTCGGAAGTAAGCTTACCTGAAGGTTCACCGATTCGAATTGAGTTCGATGGTGAGGAAGCGACAGGAGAAGTATTATCTGTACATGGATTAGAAATAGAACTGAAATTAAATGATTATATACAAGGTGAAATAAGAGAAGCGGTTTTATACAGTGAACCGTGGCAACTTTTAGAGCAACTGCAAGAGCGATTGAAAGAAGCACGTAAAGATAAGCTGAAACGTAATCGTATAAAGCGTCTTGTTGATGGGACGAGCAGCCCGAAACATATTGAGAAGATGAAAAATCCAAAAAATGAACTGGCATATCGCGCGTTTTATAATCCGACAACGTACGTATGGGGACCGCCGGGAACAGGGAAGTCTTACAATTTATCACGTATTATTTCGGCTCATTATCAAAAAGGAAAATCGGTACTTGTGTTAGCTCATAGTAATGCGGCAGTAGACGTATTAATGAGTGAAGTAACGAAGCAAATTGAGAAGAAAAAGAAATGGACGCCTGGCGAAATTGTTCGTTACGGTTATAGTCAACATGAACATATACGAAATCATGAAACGTTACTTGCATCTAAGTTAGTTGAAACGACGAACGAATCATGGGGTGAGGAAAGACTCTATTTAGAAGAGACACGCCAAGAGCTTCGTGAAAAAATCTTATCGTATAAGGCAACGTCCTCTGATAAGAAGCGTATGCAGGAGATTGAAAGTGATCTTCGAAAGCAAAAGGCTAAAATTAAAGAAGTAGAAAAAGAATATATTGAAAATGCGAAAGTAATCGGCGCAACTTTATCGAAATGTGCTATTGATGCGCTAATTTATGAGCGTACATTTGATTTAGTTGTCGTAGATGAGGTGAGTATGGCGTTCGTTCCGCAAATTGCATTAGCTGCTTCACTTGGGAAACGTATCGTCGTTTGCGGTGACTTTTTACAGTTACCTCCAATTGCGATGGCAAATCATGAACTTGTTCGCAAATGGCTTGGGGAAGATATGTTTTACCATGCTGGAATTGTTGAGTCTGTTAATAAATCAGAAGCACACCCAAACCTATTTATGTTGCAGGAACAAAGACGTATGCATGCGGATATATCGAAGTTTACGAATTCGTTTATTTATAAAAATAGAGTATACGATCATCCGTCTGTTTCAGAGCGTAAAGAACTTGCGCAATTGCAGCCGTTTGCAAATGAAGCGAGTGTTTTATTTGATACGAGCCAAATGGGAGCTTTTTCGTTAAAAGATGCTGCTTCTGGTTCACGTTTTAACATTATGTCTGGTTTAGTAGCAATGCAAATGATGTTAATCGGATTGTTAGACGGTGTTCAATCAATTGGTATTGTGACACCTTACAGGGCGCAGTCACGCTTTTTATCGACGTGTATTAGAGAAATGTTGCAGAGAACGAAATATCAAAACATACCAGTTTTAGCGGCGACAGTTCATAAGTTTCAAGGTTCTGAAAGAGATATGATGATTTTTGATACAGTGGACAGTTATCCGCAAGAACGACCTGGC
Source organism: Bacillus cereus group sp. BfR-BA-01441 (assembly GCF_022663075.1). Taxonomy (NCBI): domain Bacteria; kingdom Bacillati; phylum Bacillota; class Bacilli; order Caryophanales; family Bacillaceae; genus Bacillus; species Bacillus cereus group sp. BfR-BA-01441. The sequence continues at coordinate 221,903 of NZ_JAKUEU010000001.1, read as the reverse complement.
GTATTATTCTTTGATTACAAAAACCATCGCCTCGTCAATGTAGCAGTGACAAGGGCGAGAGGGAAGTTCATTCAATTATCAGATTGCCATTATATGCGTAAAAACCTTTCGAGAAAACAAGCGTTATCACAATTAACAGCTCATATAGAACGTCACGGAGATGTGTATGATCGCACGACATCAAGACAATTGTGGGAACGAAAAATATCGAAACGTTTACGCTGGTTTATGGAAATGAATCTTGAGGAAACGAAAGGGCTATTAAAAGATATTTTAGCAGCAAAACGAAAAATTATTATTTCACTTCCAAGTACAAAACAAGTGGATAAGCGAGTATGGCAAGCGTTAATGCGTACAAATGCGCAAATAACAGTGTATAGTGATGGACCAGTTCCACTGAAAAATGTAAAGTTACAAAGACAAAATAAAGCATTCCCGTTCCTAGTAATCGATGATGAAATCTTCTGGGCAGGCGCACCGCTTACATCTCAAATGATGTTTGAAGGTAGTACGGAATTTCCGTACGTATGTGCAAGACTGCAAGCACCTGAGACAATTGGTGTATTAAAAGGATTTTTAGATATTCGGTAAATTCGGATAGGAATTCCTTGACTTTTACTTGGAATGAACTTAGAATAAAAAATAATTTAATATAATTTTATGAAAATTCTTATCACGAGAGGTGGAGGGACTGGCCCTATGATACCTCGGCAGCGGATTCGTTATGAATACTGTGCCAATTCCAGCAAGGTAACTTGAAAGATAAGAAAGAAGCTCATTTTGACTGTATATACAGAAGCCTCTTTCTATCTTTTAGAAAGAGGCTTTTTTACGTGAAAATAAAAGGAGGAAGAAAAATGGGAGCGACAGGAGTAGCGTCACAAAGAAAAACAATTGAAGAGAGTATCGAAAGAAATAAGGAAAAGTACATAGAAACAAGTCATGATATTCATGCGAATCCGGAGATTGGAAACCAAGAGTTTTACGCATCAAGAACGTTAAGTTTATTACTAGGTAGTGCAGGGTTTCAGTTGCAGCACAATATAGCTGGACATGAAACGGGATTTATCGCGCGAAAAAGCTCTGGAAAACAAGGACCAGCAATCGCATTTTTAGCTGAGTATGACGCTTTACCAGGACTTGGCCATGCGTGTGGTCACAATTTAATTGGCACAATTAGCGTTGCAGCAGCAATTGCATTATCAGAAACACTTGAAGAAATTGGCGGAGAAGTTGTCGTGTTTGGTACGCCAGCAGAAGAAGGCGGGCCAAATGGTAGCGCGAAATCAAGTTATGTAAAGGCAGGTTTATTTAAAGACATTGATGCGGCGCTTATGATTCATCCGAGCGGAAAAACAGCGACAACGAGTCCTTCACTAGCAGTCGATCCACTTGATTTTCATTTTTACGGAAAAACAGCTCACGCTGCAGCTTCGCCAGAAGAAGGGATTAACGCATTAGATGCGGTTATTCAGCTCTATAACGGTATTAATGCACTTCGCCAACAACTCCCGTCAGACGTGAGAATTCATGGCGTCATTACAGAAGGAGGAAAAGCACCTAACATTATTCCTGACTACGCTGCAGCAAGGTTCTTCATCCGTGCAGCAACGCGAAAAAGATGTGCAGAAGTAACAGAAAAAGTAAAAAATATTGCGCAGGGAGCAGTGTTAGCAACAGGTGCAAAAGTAAAAATCCATCAATTCCAAAATGAAATCGATGAATTACTCGTAACAAAAACATATAACGATATCGTAGCGGAAGAACTAGAACTATTAGGTGAAGATGTAAATCGTAAAGAAAGAGTAGGGATTGGTTCAACCGACGCAGGAAACGTAAGTCAAGTCGTACCGACAATTCATCCGTACATTAAAATCGGACCAGATGATTTAATTGCACATACGAATGAATTTAGAGAAGCAGCACGTTCAGAACTTGGAGATAAAGCATTAATTACATCGGCAAAAGCATTAGCAAATACAGCGTATCGATTAATTACGGAAGAAGGGTTGTTAGAGAAGGTGAAGGAGGAGTTTAGAGAAGCGCAGAAGAATCAAGGGTAAGGGGATTAAGGTGCTTTTTTCGAATAGAGATCTAATTCATAAGTAGAGATATAAAAAAGAACATTGAAATATCAATGTTCTTTTTTTGTTTACTAATCATTGATTTCATTGGCTTTTCTCATAAAGGAAAAACTTTTACTGTTAGCCAGGGATAATACGTATCCCTTTATTAGAACGACAATTTCTCCTCAAACTCACTCTTTAAAACAATTAAAGGAGACGATAATCCAAATTGCATTAAAGAGTCTAAAAATGTAGCGAGAGAATCCATCGAATCGCTCATGACCTTCATCATATAATTAAATTCCCCGCTAATTCGGTATAAATCTGTTACTTCAGGAGCGGCATTACAAAATTGAATAAAATCAGAGCATTGGCTCGTTTTAAACATGATGAATGCTTGAATGTTTTTATTAATTTTTGCAGGCTCAAATTTCGTTCGATAAGCCGCTATAACTCCTTGATCTTCAAGCTTGTTAATACGTTCTTTTACAGCAGGTTGCGTCATGGATATAATTCGTCCTATTTCTGAAACAGAAATTCTCGCATTTTCATATAACAGGTTCATAATTTTATGATCGATTTCATCCAATTTTACAGCGTTTTGCATTGTGTAGCCTCCTTGTTGTGTTTTCTAAAGTGAATTGCAAATTATAACTATAATATCATAAGTGAATGAACTAAATTACCTATAAATCTATATTTAAAATGATTAGTATTTGCATGAAAATATAAGTATAGGGTTTATCAAAAGGTAATTTAGGAAGGATGGAAAAAATGAAGAATCTTGATGGGAAAGTAGCATTAGTAACAGGGGCAAGTCGCGGCATTGGTCGTGCGATTGCGATGAGATTGGCAAACGACGGTGCATTAGTTGCGATTCACTACGGCCGAAATAAAACAGCTGCAGATGAAACGATTAGTGAGATTGAATCTAATGGAGGAAAAGCGTTCTTAATTGAAGCTGAACTCAATTCAATTGATGGTGTCAAAAAGCTAGTAAAACAGTTAAAGAATGAATTACAAATAAAAGTTGGTACATCAGAGATTGATATTTTAGTAAACAATGCAGGGATAGGTACACAAGGAACGATTGAAAATACGACAGAAGAAGTTTTTGATGAAATCATGTCTGTAAATATGAAAGCACCATTCTTTTTAATCCAGCAAACATTACCATTAATACGAGCAGAGGGTCGCATTATTAACATTTCATCAGCTGAAGTAAGGCTTGGTTTTACAGGTTCAATTGCATACGGCTTAAGTAAAGGTGTGCTTAATACGATGACACTGCCTCTAGCTAAACATCTTGGAGAAAGAGGTATAACAGTGAATACAATTATGCCTGGATATACGAAGACAGATATCAATGCAAAATTGCTAGATGATCCGGAAATACGAAATTTTGCTACCAACTCATCTGTGTTCGGACGAATAGGGCAAGTTGAAGATATTGCAGATGCAGTAGCATTCCTTGCTTCTTCTGATAGCCGCTGGGTAACGGGGCAGATTTTAGATGTTTCTGGTGGGTTTTGTTTATAGGGTCACTACTCCATAGCCATCAAGCTAATCTAGTAATTTATAGAAAGATAGGCATACTAAAGAAGTCTATTAAAACGTGATTTTTTCGCTAGGCAACTTGAATCAGGGGACATTTCTTTTTCTTAAGTTGACGGGTATGTATGGTGCCCCCGATTAGACGATAGTGAATGAACAATTTCGGGGTTCAGTTCAACTTTATTCAAAATAAGATTTTTTTGCAGTAAAATCAATGTTAGTGGAACTTTTTTAATCAAACTTTTTTAAAAATTAACATAAATACTTGCAATATTTAAATTAGTACTATATAGTTCTAGTTATGACAAAGATAAAATTAATGAATCAAAAACGTGTGATTGAAGTAGCTGCAACATTATTTTTAGAAAAAGGGTTTGCTTATACAAGTATGGATGAATTAGTACGTGTAAGCAAAGTTTCAAAGTCTAATGTGTATTATCACTTTTCTAATAAGGAAGTATTATTAGAAGGGGTCGTTGATTATTGGATTGAAATGTATCAATCTGCAATTGATGACATACTTTCTCAGAACCAATTTTTAGTTGAAGATCGTATCCAACTGTTTTTAAAGCAATTATCGCAAGGAGTTCAGTCGAGGGAGTATAAGGGGAGCTGTCCATTTATTACTCTTTATATTCAAAGTCCTAAACAGGCCACGCAAATAAAAGAAAAAATAGGTCTTTTTTTTACAGGATTACAAAAGAAAGTTTCTCTATTACTTAAACAAGGGGTAGAGAATGGAGAATTCAGAAATACGATTAATATTGATGAGGTTGCATCACTTTTTATTACAAATCTTGAAGGAGCGTTATTTATTTCAGAAACATTGAAGGATGCAACTGTAATCACGAAAACAGCAGATCATTTTTTAAAATTGCTTCGATAAAAGAAGCATTTTTTTTACATCAAATTAGTACTAAGTAGTACTAAAAGGGGGATTTTATATGAGAACAGTATTTTTAACTGGTGGAACAGGCTTTATTGGAAAACAATTAGTAAAAGAATTAGCCAAAGAGGATGTTAAAATTCTTCTTTTAGTGAGGTCGAAAAATAAAGCAACACGCCTTTTTCAAGAAAGAGGCATCTTAAAAAAGGAAGTTATGCACTTTATTGAAGGTGATTTGACGAAAATAGATTTAGGTCTAAGTGCTGAAGATAAGGAGAGGGTATTGAAAACGGATGTGATTATTCATGCAGGAGGCCCCATGGATATTCAAGCGACAAGTAAAGAGGCAGCTTCCGTATTTTTAAATGGCGCCAAACATATTAGTGAATTAGCTAAAAGTATTCATCAATTGAAGGGTTTGCAACAATTTATTCATGTTGTAGGTTATATGAGTCCCTTTGATGATAAAAATAGCAAGATTGCAATTGATGTGTTTAAAGAAGGAAACAATTATTTGAAAATAAAAAATCCATATGAGAGAACAAAATTTTTAGCAGATCTTTATATCCGTCAGCAGGCATCAGCAGTAGGTTATCCGCTTTCTGTAATTAATCCGCCAACTGTAGTCGGTAGTAGTAAAACAGGGAGTACAGAGCAGATAGCAGGATTAGGTTTGCTTGTGATGAGTATGCGAAGAGGGCTCATGCCAGTGATTCCTGGAGGTAAGGGATATAGGTTACCACTTATTTCAAACGATGAGCTTGCGAAGTTTATTGTGCAGGTTTTCAGATTGGAGCAACCGACTATTCAAACATATACACTTGTTGAAGACAAACAGCACGATCAAAACATTGCTGAATTATTAAGTATTATGTCGGAAAGTATGAATATGAGGGCACCAAAAATCTCTGTTCCAATGCCATTTATGAAAGCAATTATGAATAGTGGAGGAAGTAAAATAACAAAAATTCCTTCTGATGGACTGAATTTTATTACAAAACAAAAATTTTCAAATGTTTCAGCAAAAAAAATTATGGGAGGAGATTGGTTTAAGAAGACGAGTGTAATGAAATTTTTCCCTGCTGTAGTAGCTGATCTGGATTATCGAATGATGTATCAAAATGGCCGGCATAATCATTTATTTAAACGAACATTATGCGATAACACTACCCTTTACCAATTACAAGGAAAGGGTAAACCGTTTATATTATTACATGGTTTATTGAGTGATGGAGAGGATTTATTTCCTTTAGCACAAGAGCTTCATGAAAAAACTGGTCAACCTGTATGGATTTTGGATCTTCCAGGTTTGGGACGTTCTCCTTTTAAACGAGAGAAAAATCTTCTAGATATCTATTTGAATGTAGTGAAAAAGTTATTGGAGAAAGCTACGAATGGTGCACATCTAATTGGCCATTCATTCGGTGCGTTTATTCTTCTGGAAGCGTTGGTACAAGAGTACATAGATAAGAAGTATTCAATCACTTTACTTCAGCCACCTGTTGCTAAAAAAAATGCTAAATCGCTAAATGTTCCTCAATTTATGAACAAATGGACATTAAAATTGGCAACTACTAATTTGATAGAGCGTTATTTATTAAGTAATGGTTTGTTTGAAAGTATGGAGAGCATTCCTGAACATTATATTGAAAAAATAAGAAACAGTTTTACTTCTCCCAGAATTTTAAATACTACGGTCCAGCTTAACAGTTTACTACTAAAAAATGATCAAGGTGATTTCAATGAAGTAACAAAGTATAACCTTCACATTATTTGGGGGGATTATGACAGAGGCTATTCTGCTCCATCGCATCTTGGTAAGGTTGATTTTGTTCCATATGGCCATCATTTTCCTCTTAGCCATCCGAGTGAAACGGCAACATTAGTAATAAAAAATAGTAATAGTAGCAGATGAGAGTGTGGGATAAATAAAAAGTGTGTAGTAAGATCGTTGTGTCTTTGAAATAAAATCGTACTGTTTGGAGTCCCGCGAACAAGACGCGAATTTTGCACGCTAAGCAAAAAAACAATAAGCTGTCCACATGGACAGCTTATTTACATTATTCTCGTTATTGGAAGTTATTTTTAACTTTTCCTGATCTGAAAGAGTCAATCTTTTTTTATATAATTTATCAATAATTATTCTTTTTTCTCCGGCTGATAGGAAAGAATAACGACACCTGAATTGGTCGTTCTTGTTTCTATAAGTTTTAATGCTTTTGTATTACTCTGGTCTTTAAAGAGACGCTTTCCGCTCCCTACGATAACGGGATTGATTATAAAGTGATATTCATCAATGAGGTCATGTTGCATCAATGTCTGTATAAGCTCACCACTACCATAAATTAAAAGGTTCTGACCGGGCTGTTCCTTCAGTTTCGATATTTCTTCTACAATATTACCCTTGATAAGATTTGCATTCCATTCGGTTTTTTCCAAAGTTGTTGAAGCAACAAATTTAGGTATGCTGTTCATTTTATCAGCAAAACCCTCTTCATCAGTCATAGAAGGCCAGGCAGCTGCAAAACCTTGATAGGTTACTCGCCCTAGTAGAAGCGCTTCACTTTCAAACAGTAAATCGGATTGAAACTTTGCTACTTCTTCATTGAAGTATGGAGCAGTCCAAGCTGGTTCCTCCATGACACCATCTAGTGAGAGGTACATCGATACAATTATTTGTCCCATTTTATTCTCCTTTAATTTTAAATTGAGATTTTTACATATTGGTAACACAATTATTAATTCTCCAGCTAGAGAAATTCTCCCTTTTTAATAGTTTCGACAAAATGTATTAATATATGTTTCGGAATAACTCAATATATATTAATAACTTTGAAATATTGTATAACTTTTAATTTTTATGCATCATTGATTAGCATTGCTTATTGTGCTAATGAATCAGGATAGTGTGGCGACCGACTAAATAGTTGCTTATCCTCATTTATTTAGAAGGGAAGTTCTATCATTTCGCGAATTAATTAGACATAGACGAGTGCTATAATTTTCTATATCTACATAAAGAGGTGACTACGCATGAATCAAAGACCGTCAGAAGTAGAATATGCCGGGAGCTCCGGCGAATATATCCGTTTGGTGCCGGACGGTAACATCATCGACATTTTGCTCGCCCAGGAAAAGCAAATGACCGAGCTCCTGGCATCGTTGACCGAAAGCCAGGCCGCATATCGGTATGCGGAAGGAAAATGGACACTGAAAGAAGTTGTGGGCCACATTACAGACGCGGAACGCGTCATGACCTACCGCCTGCTCCGGTTCGCAAGAGGGGACCAGACGCCTCTGACTGGTTTCGATCAGGAATTATTCATACCTCCTTTCGGAAGCTGGACAACCGCGCAATTGGCCGAAGACTACCGGGCCGTACGGCAATCAACGATTACATTGCTGCGCGGGCTACCGGCTGAGGCGTGGACCCGCAAGGGCACAGCCAACAACCTAAGCATTACGGCGCGCGCCCTCGCGTACGGCGTCGCAGGACACGAACTTCATCACATGGCGGTCATCCGAAATCGGTATTTGAGTTAATCGCCGGCTGAGGCCATTGGAATGGAACTAACACCTATCATACAATCTTTTAGATACCGTTCTTATGGGGGGCCCGCCCCACAACCATCTTAGACAATTTTTGAAATTAAAAGCACGTTACTATTCTCTTATGTTAATGAGAATAGTAACGTGCTTTTTATGAATATGCACCAAAAACAAGAGCATATCGATTTTTCTCATTTTGGGGTATTTGTTTTTCTTAGATTGAGGGTGATGGGGCACTACTCTATAATGATCAAATTAAAATTTAAAATAGTTATAGAGACTCCATTTCTCGGAAATATTGTAACTATTAAGTTGTAAAAAGAACCATAGTTTTTCATTTTTGAAAAGGTTATGGTCTTTTTTAATTGTAATAAAGATATGATGCGAGGAAGTTTTTTAGATAAATCAAAAAAACTTGATTAATAAGTTGCATATAGAACTCATCTACGTATATACTATAAACATCAAAAAAAGTTGATGAAGGGAAGTGAACTACAGTGGCACAAAATTTTCAGCTCTATGAGAAAAAGTTTAAAGCGTTGGCGGATCAGAAACGTTTAGAAATCATGTATGAACTTTGCCAGCGAGGACAGACGTGTGTATGTGATTTAACAGAAGTTTTTGAAATGACGCAATCTAAATTATCATATCATTTAAAAATTTTATTAGATGCAGGTTTGATTGTAAAAGAAACAAAAGGTACGTGGAGTTATTATGATTTAAATGATGCGGAAGTGAATAATTTATTATCAGAAGAATTGTGCTGTATCTTTAGAAAAACAGGGAAAGGTAGTTGCTGTTAAAATTTTGAGTTATTAATCAAAAAAAATTGATTAATGATATATAAAAAGGAGGAATAAGGTATGAGATATGTTCACGTCGGTATAAACGTTACGAATTTAGAGAAGTCTATTGAATTTTATGAAAAGGTATTTGGTGTTTCACCAGTTAAAGTGAAAACAGATTATGCAAAATTTTTATTAGAGACGCCAGGACTTAATTTTACGCTGAACGTGCGAGATGAAGTGAAGGGAAATCAGGTAAATCATTTTGGTTTCCAAGTGGATACAGCTGAAGAAATTACATTGCATAAAGAACGATTAGAAAAAGAAGGTTTCTTCGCGCGTGATGAGATGGATACGACTTGTTGCTATGCAGTGCAAGATAAGTTTTGGGTAACAGATCCAGATGGGAATGAGTGGGAATTCTTTTATACGAAAGCAGATAGTAATGTTCACAAAATTGAAGAGTCATCTTGTTGCGCGACTTCAAATGAGGTAGCTAAAAATTCTTGTTGTTAATAGGAGATGGAAAATAAAATGAAACGTTTATCTTTTCTAGACCGATATTTAACACTATGGATTTTTCTAGCGATGGCTGTTGGGATTGGTCTAGGGTTTGTGTTCCCTAGTGTAGTAGACGGACTGAATACATTACAGGTTGGAACGACGTCTATTCCGCTTGCTGTTGGTTTAATTGTAATGATGTATCCACCGTTAGCGAAAGTTCGCTATGAGGAAATGGGCCGAGTATTTAAAGATGTAAAAGTGTTAGTGCTATCTTTAGTACAAAATTGGATTATTGGTCCGGTACTTATGTTTGTGTTAGCAATTATTTTTCTTCCTGATAAACCAGAATACATGGTTGGTCTCATTATGATTGGGTTAGCACGTTGTATTGCAATGGTAATTGTTTGGAACGATCTTGCTGATGGGGATAAAGAGTATGCGGCAGGTTTAGTTGCTTTTAATTCGGTATTCCAAATGCTCTTTTTCTCAGTTTATGCATACGTATTTGTAACTGTAATTCCAGAATGGTTAGGGATTGAAGGTGCTATTGTCGATATTACAATGATAGAAGTAGCAAAATCAGTATGTATCTATTTAGGAATTCCTTTTATAGCAGGTATGTTGACACGCTTTGTACTAGTTAAGTTAAAAGGAAGACAGTGGTATGAAAAAGTGTTTATACCTAAAATTAGTCCACTTACATTACTTGCATTGCTATTTACAATCATCGTTATGTTCTCTTTAAAAGGAGAGATGATTGTTAGCGTGCCACTAGATGTGGTAAGAATAGCGATTCCGTTATTAATCTATTTTATTGTAATGTTTTTTGTTTCTTTCTTTATGGGAAGAAAAATTGGTGCAAACTATCCGGTGACGACAACGTTAGCATTTACAGCAGGTAGTAATAACTTTGAGTTAGCAATTGCTGTAGCAGTTGGTGTGTTTGGTATTCATTCGGGCGCAGCATTCGCAGCTGTCATTGGACCGTTAGTCGAAGTACCTGTCATGATTGCACTTGTAAATGTCGCTTTTTGGTTTAAACGTAAATATTTTAATGATCAATCAACTTAAAAACAAAGGTGGAAAACAACATGGAAAACAAAAAAACAATCTATTTCTTATGTACAGGAAATTCATGCCGAAGCCAAATGGCAGAAGCGTGGGGTAAACAATATTTAGGAGGTAAGTGGAATGTATATTCTGCAGGAATCGAAGCACATGGAGTGAATCCCAATGCGATTAAAGCAATGAATGAAGTGAATATCGATATAACAAATCAAACATCAGATATGATTGATACAAACATTTTAAATAATGCTGATTTAGTCGTTACACTTTGTAGTCATGCGGATTCTGTTTGTCCTTCGACACCTTCGCACGTAAATCGTGTTCACTGGGGATTTGATGACCCGGCAGGAAAAGAATGGTCTGAATTTCAACGTGTTCGCGATGAAATTGGTGAACGTATAAAGCGATTTTCTGAAATTGGGGAATAAATAAAGGAAAGAGCCAATCTTCTATTGTGTTGGAGATTGGCTCTTTTTTATTATGTATTTCATTTACTTATCGCATCGCTTTAAAACCACTCTTAGGAGTAATACAGAATATTATGTGAAGATGGTAAAGTTTCATTTTATAAATTTTACTTTATTAAAAGTTGATTTGTTAGAAAGGATAATCATTTATTGCTATAATGAATGGATGCGTGGCAGGAAATAGATAGAAAGATACTGCTAGTAATTTATACTTCAAATGTAGGGAGATTGAACAGAGTTATGGGGAATGAAAAGGAAATTAGTTCCGCTAAATTAATATGGAAGATGACGCGCCCGCATACATTAACGGCGACGTTTTCTCCTGTAATTTTAGGGACAGTGGCATCACTTTATGTTGCCAAAATTGATTGGCTTTTATTTATTGCGATGATGCTTGCATGTTTAGCGCTGCAAATAGCAACGAACTTATTTAATGAGTACTATGATTTCAAACGCGGATTAGACACTGCTGAATCTGTTGGCATCGGTGGCGGAATTGTCCGTCATGGATTGAAGCCAAAAAATGTGTTAACAGTTGCGCTTTTATTATATGTCGTAGCAGCTTTTATTGGCATTTATATTTGTATGAATAGTAGTTGGTGGTTAGTGGTTATTGGTTTAATTGGGATGGCAGTTGGCTATTTATATACAGGCGGTCCATTACCAATTGCGTACACCCCGTTTGGAGAATTAGTTTCTGGGTTGTTAATGGGGACATGTTTTGTGCTCATTGCTTTCTTTATTCAAACGAATACTGTAACGATTGAAAGTGTATTGATTTCCATTCCAATTGGAATTTTAGTAGGTGCAATCAATATGTCAAATAACATCCGAGATATCGAAGAAGATATTAAAGGTGGAAGAAAGACATTAGTAATCCTCCTTGGGAGAGAAAAAGCTGTGGTAACACTAGCGGTAGCCTTTTTCATTGCGTATTTATGGATTGCCGTAATTGTATTAATGGGTTATATAAGCCCTTGGGCATTGGTTATGTTCTTAGGTTTGAGAAAGCCAATTTCTGCGATTCAAAGTTTCCAAAAAGGGGCAAAGGATCCTGGATATATGCGCATCGCAATGAAATCAACAGCGATGACAAATACGATTTTCGGCTTCTTGTTGTCAGCAGGATTATTAATTAGTTATTTGTTTTAAATAACTTAACCCCAATTTCTCGATTTTAATATAGAGAAATTGGGGTTTTATTTTGAGTTTTTTACGTTATAAACTATTATCATTTGAAATGTATATACCAATAAATTGCAACTTCATCACTTGTCTTATCCAAACCTTTATAAACAAGAAAATCAAACCCACCAATTACAAATCCACATTTTTCATAAAATTTACATGCTGCGACATTATTATTTTGCGTTTCAAGCATGATACCTGGCATATTTCCTTTTTTTGCCCACTGCTTTGCTTGATCAACTAATTTTTTGCCAACTCCGATTGTACGATATTTTTTATCTACCGTTATATCTTCTATGTAAGCATAGTGGTTCCAATTCTTTTTCAATACCATTAATCCAATGATTTGGTTATGTAACATAGCTATGTAAATGACTTGATTAGGTTTATTTATATATTCATTGTAAGCCAGTTCTTCATTATCATCTTGATTTTGTAAATAACTTTTTTCATAACTCGGAACGTCTTCTACTGTATATTCTATGCGTCTATTTCCTTTGGAAAGAGAAAGAATTAACCGAGCATTCACTATAAAACTGTCATCAATCTCCGGGAGATTATCTAAATCATTTGTTTCTAACTCTCTAATTACAAGGTTCATCGGAGTACCTCCACATAATAATATTTCTTCTAGTTCTTCATTTGGTTCAAATGAATTCCAATTACAAAATTATAATAGAAATTCAATAGTACGGCCATCTCTGTATTTTATCTTTATACCGACATGCTGTTATCTTGATGTGAAAATGTTATTTAGAAAGAGTAGTATTTTTTATTTTGGATGTATATCGAGTTTTCAAATTTAACTGTAGTAGAGAAACAAATATTTTTTTAAAGAGTGGATGTAATAGGCTATTCTTTAACTAATTTCGACATTATCTGCATTTTATCTTCACCTTCCTCTATTAATCTATTTATTGTAAATATCAGCTGAAGTTAATGTTTAGCTGCATAAATAATGAATATGAAAATGAGTAGGGAAAGGATCGAAACATAATGAAAGAATCACAAAATAAGAAAAAAACAAGTGTAGTAACTAAGGCAATACTATCTCTAGGAGTTGTTTTAGCAACGACCTTTTTCACGTTCTTTTTAATAGGGAAATGGAACTCTATCCCAGCGAAAGGGGTAGCTAATGAAAATATTAGGCTAGCTAATACGCAACAACAAGGAAAGAAAGAGGACACATCGCTGGCAAAACAGAAAAGAGCTGATGGAAAACCAGTAGGAAAGGTTGTTTATTTAACATTTGATGACGGTCCTAGCGAATTAACTGGCAAATTTTTAGATGTACTAAAAGAGCAACATGTTGCTTCGACATTTTTTATGCAAGGTAGCAATTTACAGAATACTGGTTTTCAGGAAAATGTAAAACGAGCAGTAAAAGAAGGACATTATATTGGTGCACATAGTATGACACATAATAGTGATAAGCTATACAAAAAAGGACAATTTGTAACGGAGATGAAAGAAACGTTAGCTCTTATTCATAATATTACAGGTACAACTCCTAAACTAGTCCGTCCCCCATACGGATCTGCACCAGGATTAAAGGGGCAGGACATTCGTAACAAAATTGTAGAAGCAGGAATAAAAGTTTGGGATTGGACGATAGATTCAAATGATTGGAAATTAAAAGGTAACCCACAGCAAATTATAGAAAATGTAAAGCGTACAACAACAGAAGATGTGGAAGTAGTTCTAATGCATGAAAAACTACAGACATTACAAGCGCTTCCGGAAATTATTAAATTTTATAAGGAAAAAGGATATGAATTCGGGGTATACAATGAAGCGGATCATTTTCAACTAAACTTCCAGAAAGATCAACGTCTATAGTATCAAATAAATAAATTAAGAGCATGTTCTGATTTATCTTTCTTCAGAACATGCTTTTTTTGCTCGCTTCTATAAGCTTATTACTACCAATTTAACAAAGCAGAATTTACAAGTTACTTTATGGATACCTCATTTTAGAATAACTAACTTATAGAAAAAATTGAATAATTTTCATGTGTAAGGAAATTTTAAGAAGGATATAGAGGGGATATTTTCCTTTTGTTTTCTAGATAAATGATTACTTACAAAAAAACATTTAGTGGAACGGTTTTTTAAAGCTATTCTGTCAAGAAATTACTAACAATTGGGTTCAAAACATAAACCACTCGATAAATGGGGTAGTATGATGAAAAAACTTAGTAGAAAGCGTTTGAGAAAAGATATTCAGGAACTTGAGAGTGCAAGTATGCTGCTCCAAAATGATCAAGAGTGCGAACTCAAGCAGAGTGTATCTGCGAATGAAGAAGTTTTGAGACAAGTTTTTGAAAATTGTTCCGATATTGTTTTTCGTCCAATAATCATAGATAGTCAAAATAAAATTCTTTTTATTTATATAGATGGATTAATTGACACTAAAGTTGTGGAACAAGTTGTTTTGAAACCAATGATGTTCGAAGGTCTGCCTAGTGGAGTAAAGAGTGTGGATTCGGTAGGAGAAATTATACAAAATCAGCTAATTGCGGTTTCTCAAGTAAAGACAATCTCTAAAGTTCGTGAGGTTATAGAAGCAGTATTGAAAGCGAATGTTGTCATTTTAACAGAAGGAGAAAGTCAAGCTCTAGTCGCTGATTTAAAAGGTTTTGAAAAACGAGGTATTGAAGAGCCGGCTGCCGAGATCTCTGTTCGTGGCCCTCGGGACGGGTTTACGGAAACGATAAGGGTCAATACGAGCCTGATTCGCCGAAGAATTCGAAGCCAAAAACTAAAAATGGAACCTTATTCGATTGGGGAATTGTCACAGACAGATGTGGTAATTGCTTATATTGAGGGAATTGCACCTGATTCGGTTTTGGATGAAGTTCGCCAAAGGGTAAAGCGAATTCAAATTGATGGAGTATTGGAGTCAGCTTTCATTGAAGAGTTTATTGAGGACCAACCCTTTTCACCCTTTCCACAAATTCAAAATACTGAGCGGCCAGATGCGGTTTGTGCAAGTTTATTAGAGGGGAAAGTCGCCATTTTAGTAGATAACACACCTTTCGTTTTGATTGTTCCTATGACATTTTGGACTGGTCTACAAGCAGCGGAGGATTATTATGAACGCTCCATCTACACAACTTTTGTTCGATGGATACGTTTAATATTAATTAATATTTCATTATTTCTTCCTTCTCTCTATGTTGCTATTACAACCTTTCATCCTAAATTAATACCGACAAATTTGCTTATTAGTATTGCAGCTGCGCGAGAAGGCATTCCGTTCCCGGCTGTCATAGAAGCGCTAATGATGGAGTTTTTATTTGAAGGCTTGAGGGAAGCGGGGGTTCGGTTACCAAAACCTGTTGGATCAGCAGTTAGTATTGTCGGAGCACTTGTTATCGGGCAAGCTGCTGTGCAAGCAGGTATTATTTCCGCACCTTTGGTCATTGTTGTGGCGACGACCGGTATTGCGTCATTTGCGTTCCCACGCTACAACTTAGGAACAGCTTACCGGATGTTACGCTTTCCGATGCTGTTATTGGCAGGGATGCTCGGGCTATACGGTGTTGCAATAAGTACCCTTGCGATTTTGATTCATTTAACTAACATTCGTTCTTTTGGCATTCCGTATTTAAGTCCAGTTGCACCACAAACTCCTCGTGATTTAAAGGATGTTTTTCTCCGAACACCTCGTTGGAATATGACCCACCGCCCAATAATGGTATCTGGTGAAGAGAAAGTCCGTTTTCCAGGTGGACAAAAGCCAGATGAGAAACGGGGAGGGGAAACAGAATGAGCCTGCACAAGGCACTCTGTATGATACTGGTCATTTCTTTATGCTTCTTGACGGGATGTTGGGATCGGACAGAATTAAATGATTTGGCAATAGAATTAGGATGGGGACTTGATCAAGCGAAGAATAATAAGATTGAAATTAGTGCTCAGTTTATTATTCCATCAAAAATGGGAATGGGACAGAGCGGAAGAAGTAATGCAGGAAAAGCGTTTTTTACAGAATCGGGAACGGGAAGGGATACACATGAAGCTATACAAATGATGCAAACAAAAATGTCGAGAGAAATTTTTCGAGGGCACCAGCGTGTAATATTGATTGGAGAAAAAATGGCTAAAAGTGGTCTTGCTCCAGTTTTAGATGCATATAGCCGCGATCCTGATATTCGATTACGAGCAGGTGTGTTTGTCATAAAAGGGAATACTGCAAAAGATTTTCTGAAAGCATCCATCCCTTTAGAGTCTATCCCGGCACTTGGGGCACTTAAAGAGCATATGCAAATAGAGGCAGCGGGAGATATGTCTTTATTAAATTTTCTTATTGCTGGTACGAGTGATGGAATCACTCCGATTTTGCCCGTTATTAAACTAAATGTGTCTCATAAAAAAGGAAAAACTGAGGTCAAAGGGTTTCAAATTGTAGGCGGTGCTATATTTAACAACGATTTCAAATTGGTAGGATACTTGAACATGCAGGAATGGTTAACTACTCTTTGGATAGTGAATCGTTTAAGTAGACAGACAGTTACAGCAACGGCCTCTAAAGGAAATGGTAGTGCAAGTTTATATATGACAAAGATCAATAGAAAAATCATACCTACTATACAAGGGGACACAATTAAGTGTGACATTGTTTTTTCTGGTGAAGGAACAATTCAGGAGAACAATACGAATTTAGATCTTTCGCAGCCAAAAAATCTTACTCTTTTAGAACATGTATTGGAAAAACAGTCCGAAAAGGAAGCTCTCCAAACTATTAAAAAGGTTCAAAAACAATACGGAACCGATATCTTTGGATTTGGAGAAGCCATTCATCAAAAATATCCATCCGAATGGAAAGAGTTAAAAAAGAATTGGAGTAAACAATTTCGAAAAGTGGAGGTTTCTGTTCATACACAGCTCACTATTCGGCGAGTAGGACTGACTGGACCACCGTTGCAGTTGAAGAAAAATGAAATGAAAAAATAAGGAGGAATATAGAGTGTGAGAAATTCGATGAAAATCTCTGGCAGGCAAATCTTTTGGATGATGTTCACATTTGAAGTGGGACAATCACTCCTTCTAGTTATTCCAGCGACGATTCGTACTGTCAAACAAGATGCGTGGATCTCGATTTTGATTGCAGGAGTGATAGGGGTTGCTCTTACTTTTTTGGCAACTACACTTGGTTCGCTTTATCCGAAACAAACTCTCATTGAATTTAGTCAAACTATTCTTGGTAAATGGCTAGGAAAGCTACTGATGATTCCTTACTTCTTTGGGTGGTACATGATAATTTGGATAACCGTCCGTGAATTTGGTGAATTCATTATTATCGCTTTGTTTCATAATACACCTTTGTGGGTCATTGTCTTTACTGCGATGTTATTGCTCATTTTTATCATTTACCAAGGAGGGGTGGAAGGTATTGGACGTTTAAGTGAAATCATAGGGCCAATTGTACTTTTAATGATAACGTTTGTAATCATTTTGAATGTTGGCAATATGAATTGGGATTACATGCGGCCTATTTATCACGATTCTGGCTGGCTTCCCATCCTTAAAGGTTCCTATACTCCTGTAGCCGCATTTTTTGGAGAGGCTGTTATGATGATGATGTTCGTTTTCTTTATGGATAAACCAGAGCAAGCGTCATCAAGGGCGATGTTGGGGGTAGGATTAGCCGTTTTCATGGTAACGATTGGAACATTAGCGGTCATTTTAACATTCGGTCCGAATTTATCTTCAAGTTTTTTGTATCCGGTTTACGATTTGAGCCGATACATATCTGTCATGGAGTTCATTCAAAATGTGGATATTTTGATAGTTATTATTTGGTTTTTTAGTATTTTTGTGAAATTGGCGTTATACATGTTTATCGCTTGTTATGGAACAGCACAAATATTTCATTTGAAGGATTGGCGAAAAGTAGCGTTAGTTCTTGCTCCTATTTCGTTCATCATAGCTGTGTCAGTTAAAAATATCCAAACATTTACCCATTATTACTACATATTTTTCGTAATTCCAATTGCATTTCCCGTTTATGAGCTAGGGATTCCTTTACTGTTATTGGTGGTTGGCAAAATTCGAAGGAAATATGCATAAACCCAATCGGTAATATGTTTGGAGGGCAGGTATACTTTTAGTTTTTTGACTAATATAAAAAGAGAAAAATCCTACTCATAAGTGTAGGATTTTTTGTTTGTATATTACGTTACAAGAGTTTTCTTATTTTCTCTGGAATGTCCTTTTTTGAAATCTATGCAACAGAGTCTTTATAGTAAGAGTATTTTATCGGGGAATAATCAAAAAATGTATATTACAATATAAAAATTCACCTTAATACTAAAGGATACATGACAACGATTCCTATAAATTCTTCTCAATAATTGAAAATAAAATCAATCCAGATTATTATATTGTTATTGTAATTATAAATGTAATTACATTTTATTGAAGGAGGATACAAAGATGAAAAACTCAAAAGGCTCTATTGAATCAGAGATAAGCAAAGCAATTACTCACTGGGAAAAGGACTACCTAGGACGCGGGTCTATATCCGTTAAGACAGATATATTACGGGATATGATTATCGTAAATTTACAAGGTATTTTAACGCCAGCTGAATATACGGTTTGCGAAACAAAAGACGGTATGCTAACGATAAAGAAAAATCGTTCGGAGCTAGTTGAATCTGGAATTGAAGATTTGAAAGAGATTATACTAGAATTAACTGGAGAAAAAGTGAAAAGTTTTCATACGGATATAAGCTCCCGTACTGGTGAACGAGTAATGATTTTTAAATTGTTTCATAATCTTGAGGAAAAATTTTAAAAATTAAAACCACCGTAGGGTTAGTGGGAGATAATTAAGAAACCTAAAAGTTTTGCGCTTTATTTAAATTTATTAACATGATAATAATTAATAACTTGAAATTATTTACGTATACTGAATTTTAATTGGAATAACGCTCAAAAAAACTGATAAATAAATTGACAAACTGCTTAATATAGTTTATCTTATAATTGTTTTAAAAAATTAATAGATGCTTATTTTAACTGTTTGCTATAATTAAGGCTTTAGCATTTTTTTAATATGTAATATTGACTAAATGAAAAAGTTTCTTAATTGAAAGATAGCGCATAACATAAATTGATATATTGATTGCATAATCTAGGAGATCAGAGATATACTGTTATTTTTAATAGGAGTAATACATACATTACTATCCTCTATAAAATGGGAGCTCTTCAAAAAACTTTATTGAAGTTAGTTGAAGTGAAACCGACAATCTCCATAATTCAATGATGATATAAAATCATTGAATTATGGAAGTTGTCGGTTTTTTTTATGGGAAAAAACGATGTACTAAAAAGAGTGAATGAAAATTGAAATTTAAAAAACTATCGTAATGAAAAGGAATTTTTATAGGCTATTTTCGCTTAGAAGGGAGTATTTAACATGTTAATTTCGCTGAGTTCATCAACACTGTTAACTTTATTTTTTATGGCGCTTAGTGCTTCTTGGCTAAGTGGATTATTATTTTTACATGCAAGGATACCTTTACGTTTTGTTCATATCCATATTGGTATCGCTGCTTTACCTTCATTGGTTTCTTTACTCGCACTTGTTAATAACAATGGAGATAGAGTTGTGGGGCCTTGGCATCTAGATACTTTAGCTTGGTTAATGGCTTTCTTTGTTCTTACAATTGGTTTAATCATTCAGCGTTTCTCTGTACGTTATTTAATGGGAGATCGTTCATATCGAAAATACTTTGCACTTTTTACATTTACTACAGGTGTATCTTCGGTTGCATGGTTAAGTGATGATCTTCGCTTAATGCTCATTTGTTGGGGAGCAACGCTTATAGGATTGGTTCTACTTATAGGGCTAAATAAAGGGTGGAAAGTAGTTAGTGAAGCAACTAAAATCTCTGGCTACCTATTTACAATAAGTTGGATTGCCTTACTATCAGCTATCATTTGGCTTTTTCAAGTAACAGGACAGTGGCAGTTAACATCAGTTTTAACGAATGAAAATGTAGTGCTACATGGAACATTGGAGAGAACAGGAATTAACTTATTAATTATATTAGCGGTGATGATTCCAGCAGCACAATGGCCTTTTCAAAGATGGTTAATTGAGTCTGCTGTTGCTCCAACTCCTGTTTCTGCTATTATGCATGCGGGTTTAGTAAATGCTGGCGGTATCATGTTAACTAGATTTTCACCTCTTTTTCATGATGATATTGCACAAATAATTTTACTAATTTTCTCTAGTATTTCTATCTTAATAGGTACAGGAATTAGTTTAGTCCAAGTTGATTATAAACGTCAGCTAGTAGGTTCAACTATTGCACAAATGGGATTTATGCTTATTCAATGTGCATTAGGCGCCTATTTAGCGGCTATTATTCATTTAATTTTACATGGTTTGTTTAAAGCTACACTATTTTTACAAGCTGGTTCTTCCGTGCAACGTTTTGGGGTAGTGAATCAGTCTAATGAAAAGATGTCCAATTTATGGATTATAGTTGGGCGTGTTTTAGGATTATTTATAGCAATTACTTTCTGGTTTATGACTTCTGGAGAGGGGTATCAACTAGTTAGTGCGTTAATCTTAGGCTGGTCACTATACTTTTCATGGAAACAGCTTGTTGTTTTTGGAGAGGGAAGAATGGGACGAATTGCTGGCGTAATTGTTTTGATTGGATTTTCTCTCATTTACTTTACCGTTCATAATTCTCTTTATAAATGGTTGCATACTGATATTTATCAAAGTGTTCAACCTTCAGCTCCAGCCGTTATCTTTGTTATATGTATTTTACTATTTAGTAGTGTTATTAGTACTTTCGTTACTCGTCATCAATCTTCTACTTTATTCGCTGTACTTTATCTTTGGTTAGTTCGAGTAGGTGAGGCGAGACGAAAGTCAGTAGAAAGTCACCCAAGCTATCTGAAACATTATGTATCAAAGGGAGGTAATTCGTGATGAGCATACCGTCAATATTAAAGAAAGATACAAACATTGATATGCAAGAAAATAATATAAATGATTTAGTTGCATCTGCTAGCCGAGTTATTGCGCCACTTTGGCCTATCTCTACGTTTGCAGCTCACCACCCTTGGATGGGACTTGAAAAGCAATCATTTGAACAAGTCGCAAATTGGTTAAAAGAAGCTCGTAATGTGGATATTTATCCTAGTGCCTCCATGATTCATTCGGCAAAAGCGAAAGGTGAGATTGAGGAATCATTTTTACAAATGAGTTTGTCTCGTTGGCTGGATTCACAATCTTTTCATATTCCGCGAGAGAAAGCAGAGCGATTTTGCCAAGCAGCTTTAAAGTTAGAAAAATTACCTTCTAGTCTATTATCATCGCCAGAAGTAAATAAATTGGCAGAAGAAATGAATTATATAAATACAGCAAGTATGCAAGCCTCTGTTATGCAGCCAATAAGTTCGCTTATAGAGAGTCAAAATAGTGAAAACCTATCTGATGTTCTTAATTATCATATCATTAAATGGTGTAAATTATATCTTGATGAATCCGGATCAAATTGGACGATGCCAAATCGAGAGAAAGGTTTTTATCGCGCATGGCAACACCTTATTAAATTTGATCCAGCGCTCAGTAAAAATGAGCGTAAAGTTTTAAAAAATTGGCCACAAGATGCCGAAGTAGCTTTAGCGAGAGCATTATCTGAACTAGGAATTTCTGAATCTAACATACAATCTTACCTTGAAGGGCACTTACTTTCTTTGCCTGGGTGGGCAGGAATGATACGATGGCGCTCACAACAATCAATTCAGGAACAGGAACTTCTCATAGAATATTTAGCAGTTCGAATTTCTATGGAGCTGGCTATTGTAAAACCTTATTTACCTTTAAAAAATCAAAAGGTTGAGAAAAAAGTTTCGATCGTCCCACTTATAGCTTCTTGGATTTATTGGGGGAATATTTCAACACGGGAATGGTTACAAATGCCTGCTACTGAACAAAGTGAATTATTAGTATTCGCTTATCGTTTTGATGAAAATATTCGCAAGAAACTTTGGCTGGAAGCTTGGGAACAAACGCATGCAGAGCAATTAAGGGAGAAGATTGCTTCTACACAACGTGTAACCAATGATAAAAAGCGTGTATTAGCTCAATTAGCATTCTGTATTGATGTACGTTCAGAACCGTTTCGTCGCCACCTTGAAAAATTAGGTCCGTTTGAAACATTTGGAATAGCTGGTTTCTTTGGGTTACCAATTGCAACTAGTGAACTAGGTAGTAATAACAACCATCCTTCTTTGCCAGTTATACTCAAACCGAAACATCAAATAAAAGAGCTCACAAATGAAAATGAACTTAAATCTTATGAGCAACGTAAGAGGGTAGGCAGTTCGGTACGTTATACTTTTAAAACGATGAAACAGAACGTACTGACAAGTATGGCGCTACCTGAGTTAAGTGGTCCTTTACTTGGTCTACAGATGGTGACAAGAAGCTTTGTCCCAAGAGGAGTTGGTGGTTTCATTCGTAACCTTCGTAAAACTATGTTACAAAAACCTGATACAACATTCTCGCTTAATCATGCTCATGACACAAAGGGTGAGATACCTATCGGTTTTACGAAAGAAGAAAAAGTGAACTATGTGCGTCAAGCTTTAAAAATGGTGGGACTGACAGAAAAATTTGCTCCTTTAGTTGTAATGTGCGGACATAGTAGTCAAAGTACGAACAATCCTTATGCTGCAGCACTTGAGTGTGGTGCTTGTGGCGGAGCAGCAGGAGGATTCAATGCAAGAGTTTTTGCTACTTTATGTAATCTCCCAGAAGTGAGAGAGGCGTTGTTTGTGGAAGGTATTAAAATTCCTGAGGATACCATTTTTGCAGCAGCTGAACATAAAACAACAGTGGACGAATTGGAATGGATTTACGTCCCAGAACTTTCGGAAACTGCGCAAGAAGCATTTGATTGTATCGAATCGATTATGCCAAATGTGAGCCAACATGCAAATAGAGAGCGTTTAACGCAATTACCAAATTTTAAAACGAAAATAAAAAATGCGAGTAAAGAGGCACATCGATTTGCAGAAGATTGGAGTGAAATACGTCCAGAATGGGGATTAGCTCGTAATGCATCTTTTATTATCGGGCAACGAGAATTAACTCAGGATTGTGACTTAGAAGGTAGGGCTTTCCTTCATAATTATGATTGGAAACAGGATGAAAGTGGCGATATATTAGCTAACATTATTGCAGGACCAGGAACAGTAGCTCAGTGGATAAATCTACAATATTACGCTTCAACTGTAGCTCCTCATTATTATGGTAGTGGAAACAAAACAACCCAAACTGTAACCGCGGGTCTAGGTGTTATGCAGGGAAATGCAAGTGATTTGTTGCCAGGCTTACCTTGGCAATCCGTTATGCAGTCAGATAGTGAGACGTATCATTCACCACTTCGTTTACTAATTGTAATTCAAGCGCCTAGTCAATATATAGAACGTTTGCTAAATAATGATTTCACATTTCGAGAAAAAGTTCAAAATCGATGGGTTAGACTTGCAAGTGTTGATCCAGAGGGACACTGGAAAAACTGGTAACAATCATGTAATGAATTATCAACTATTGTTACTAGCTTAAAAGTTTCATAAATAAAATAATGAAGAAGGAGTGCTCCATATGAATTCAAAGAATAAAAAAGTTTTATTGTTAACAGACATTAAACATGAAATAGAGCCTATTATCCAACAAGTAACTAACATTCAACAAGAAAACATGTTGACTATACACAGCTACGATTCTGTAATTGTACATCCTTATGGAGATATAATGAGATCTATTATTATTGCTATTTATCAAGAAAATGTTGAAGAAATTTTTGTTGTAGGAATAGAGGATAAAGAAACTGAGGTAGTTAATCTACAAATTAAACGTGATTCCATAAAAAATAACAGGGAACTAGACTATCTCTTTGAAAATTGCATGCCTGAATTTTCAAGTGGTAGCCTTGATGAATGGCTAAGTAGAAAAGAAAATGTTAGTGAAAATATTGAGAAGAGTATAGATATGATTTGTCATCATCCACTAGTACCGTCTGATGTTAAAGTTCATGGTTTCAAGATTGATAGAACAGGGGAAAAAGAAACGGTTGTTAAAGTTTCTGTTAATAAAGTAGTGAAACAAATGCATTCTTATGTGTAAGTTATCAATAGATAAGCAACTTTTATTTGGTAGATACTATAATATGTTAAATATTTGGAGTTGTTTCCTTTAAAAAGAGTAAAAGAAATCTTCTATAAATGGAGATCTTTTGCTCTTTTTATAATAAAAATAAAAAATTATTTGACGTTTTTTCGAAAAAAATTTTTAAGACAAGGCTTTTAGGTTTATGAAAACCTTTATTCATGATAGCAAGATAATTTTGATAAGAAGTATATAGTAAGAATGATTTGGAGATACCGATGGGGATATAACTATTTTATTTAGGACGGTGCAATTAAAATGGATTTACAGAAAGGGAAATTATATTGGAACACGACTTTTTCTAATACACCTTCTTATCCTCGGTTGGACGAAGATATAAAATGTGACGTACTAATAATAGGAGCAGGAAGTTCGGGTGCTCAATCAGCATACTATTTGAGTGAATCAGATTTAAATATTGTTATCGTTGATAAAAGAAAGGTAGGACATGGAAGTAACCTTACAAATACAGCACTTATTCAATATTTAGGTGATAAGATGTTTTTTGAACTTGTAAATACATTTGGGGAAGAGTATGCAGTTAAGCATATGAAATTATGTGAACAAGCTATTAATGATATTGAATATGCTGATCAAAACTTGCCTTATTGCTCTGACTTTAAACGACGTGACAGCTTATATTATGCAAGTTATGAAGAGGATATAAAGAAATTAGAAAAGGAACTGTATTATTTACATAAGCATGATTTTAAAGCGGCTTGGTTATCAGAAAAACAAATTGGACAGAGATATCCATTTAAAAAACGTGCAGCTATTTATACGTATAATGATGGTGAAATAAATCCTTATAAATTTACACATAGTTTATTAGAACAAGCCTCTAATAAAGGAGTTCACATTTATGAAGATACAGAGATTGTTGGCAAAAAGTTAGAGAAAGAATGTGCTATCTTTTATACAAAGGAGGGCAATTCTATTACTGCCAATAAAGTAATTGTGGCTGCAGGATATGAAGGATTGGAATTTAAAAAGGAAAAGAACGCTACACTGATTAGCTCATATGCAATTGTTACTAATCCTGTGGAAGATTTTATCTTCTTGGTATAAACGCACTCTCATTTGGGAAACTGCGAGACCATATATTTATATGAGAACTACTGTAGATAATAGGATTATTATAGGTGGATTAGATGAAGATACAAACATTGCTCAAGAAAGAGATTCAAAATTAATCCATAAAAAAGAGAAATTAGTGAATGAATTTAATAAGCTCTTTCCCAATATAACAGTTGAACCTGAATTTTATTTAAGTGCTTTTTATGGTGGTACTCATGATGGTTTACCTATAATTGGAATGTATGAAGAGTTTCCAAATTGTCACTTTATCTATGCGTATGGAGATAATGGATTAGTTTATAGTATGGTACTTTCTAAAATTGTTCGAGATATAATTATTAACGGTTCAAGTCCAGATTTGAATTTATATTTACAAACTAGACCAAAACTAAATGAGTAAACTGCATGTATACAAAATCATAGTAGTAAGGAGCATATTTAGGATTCCATTATAAAAAAAGCTATTTTAAATGTATTAGTTTCATGTGACTATTTGTTAAATCCATTCATTTTACTAAGTTCAGTTATTTGTATAATCCATTCTTTTTTTAGGTAGGGTAGAGTTGCTTGGATATGATGATATTCCCATTCTTCCTCAATGGTAGGGTAAAGATTAAATAAGTATTTTTCTTCATCATTTGTTACACTTGCTTTAGGATTGCCAGTAAGTTTAAAATAAATGTCGCACCATCCGCTATAGTTTGTTAACATGAATAAAAAATTAGGACATGTGAATTCGATGAGGTATATTTCTTTCTCTAATTGAATATCTGATAGTAATTCTCTTGCAGTCTCATAAGTAGGCTTCTTTTGGTAACCATTGCATGAATGCCATGCCCAAATGGGTAAATCTATAATAAAGTCAATACCTTTCTGTTTCATGCGTCTTACAATGTATTTATATGCTGTGCAATCTTCTTTACTAACAAAAATAGGATCGGCTATAAGCTTACCTTCATTCAAAAGTGTATTTATGGCATTTTGGTTTTGAAAAGTCCATAGGATTGTTGAATCTATAGATGTATTTAAGTTTGATTGTTTATAAAATTGTTTTTTCATCTTTCTCTCCATTTTCTTTTTTATTTTATAAGAGTTTAAGATAAGTACAAAGTGCATTATATTTTTATCTTTATTAAGAGTTGGAAAAATCCATTAAAGATAGAAGAGTTTGTTTGCAATTACAAAAAATGATTCTTATAATCATTTAAAAATAACAGAAGTATTTGTTCTAATAAAGAATGAATTGTGCTTTAAGAATTAGAAAGGATAGCCATGCAAAATAAAATTATTGTTATGTTTCAAAAAGATTTTCGTTTATATGATAACCCAGCTCTATTTGAGGCTGTTCAGTCTGGTGAGGTTCTTCCTGTATATATACAAGATGAAACTTTTTCAATGGGAAGTGCGTCAAAGTGGTGGTTGCACCATGCTGTAATAGATGTAAAGAAGCAACTTGAGGCATTGGGCTCTACTTTAATAATTCGTAAAGGACGTACGGAGGAAGAAATACTTTCTCTCATAGAGCAATTAGATATAACGGCTGTATATTGGAATATTTGTTATGATCCGGACAGATTACAATCTAATCAAAAAATGAAAATGATGTTAGAGGATAAAGGTATTATCTGTAAAGAATTTAATTCGCATTTATTATTAGAACCGTGGATTATTAAAAAGAAAGATAACACTGAATATAAGGTGTTTACGCCTTTTTACAATGCATTTCAAAAGCAGGTAATACCTAAACCTTTTAGCAGAGTGCAGAGTATAAAGTGGGGGAACTCTTTACCAGCAAGCTTATCTGTTTCAGAATTACAATTGTTGCCGATTATACCGTGGACATCTCATATGGAAGTAATATGGGATCCGACAGAAGAAGGGGCATATAAAACATTCAAGAAATTTTTCTCTAGTAAATTAGTCTCTTATAGTGAAGGAAGAGATTTTCCAGGTCAAAATGTCCATTCGATGTTGGCACCGTATCTTTCATTTGGTCAAATATCAGTAAAGCTAATGTTTCATTACTTAATAAATAAAAGTACCGAAAGACAATGTAGTCTTTTTGAAAAACAAGTTAATAGCTTTATACGTCAATTAATTTGGCGAGAGTTTTCTTATTATTTACTATATCATTATCCATTTACAGTATATAAACCTCTTAATAAGAGCTTTGAAAATTTCCCGTGGGATAAGGAAGAGGAGTTATTAAGAGTATGGCAAAAGGGGAAAACGGGTTATCCGTTTATTGATGCGGGAATGCGAGAACTATGGCAAACAGGTTTTATGCATAACCGGGCAAGAATGGCTGTAGCCTCTTTTCTTGTAAAGCATTTGTTAATTCCGTGGCAAGAAGGAGCAAAATGGTTTATGGATACACTACTAGATGCTGATATTGCAAATAATACAATGGGATGGCAATGGGTTGCTGGAAGTGGAGCAGATGCATCACCGTACTTTCGTATTTTTAACCCAATCACACAAGGAGAAAAGTTTGATAAAAATGGAGAGTATATAAGAAGATGGGTACCAGAATTAAGAGATATCCCAAACAAATATATACATAAGCCTTGGGAAGCACCTGAGCATATTTTACAAAAATCCAATATAAAACTTGGGGATACATATCCTTTTCCGATTGTTGATCATAAGGCAGCACGGGAGAGAGCCCTTTGTGCATATAAAAGTATGAAAGAATTTGTATGAAATAGGTTAAACAATATGTATTTTGAATTTTAATATTAGAATTTTATCCATTACAAGGACATACTAATCATATAAAGTTTCTATAATCTTCTAGTAAAAAGGAGAATGTTTATGAAAAAATCTAGTATTATAGTATTTTTACTAACATATGGTTTGTTTTATGTTTCTAGTGTTTTATTCCCTATTGATCGTACTTGGTATGATGCGTTAGAAAAGCCGTCTTGGACACCATCTGGTATGACAATCGGAATGATATGGGCTGTATTATTTGGACTTATTGCATTATCAGTTGCAATTATTTACAACAACTATGGATTCAAGCCAAAAACATTTTGGTTTATTTTCCTTTTAAATTATATGTTCAATCAAGCGTTCAGCTACTTTCAATTTAGCCAAAAAAATTTATTTTTAGCAACAGTAGATTGTTTACTAGTCGCTATTACTACGTTACTTCTCATTATGTTTTCTTCCAATTTATCTAAAGTATCGGCATGGTTGCTAATCCCATATTTTTTATGGTCTGCATTTGCTACATATTTATCTTGGACAATTTATAGTATAAATTAAAGACGTAAATGAAAACTTGAGCACAAAGAAAATGCTCGAGTTTTTATGTTTATTAATGATAATCTAAAGTATAGAATATACACATCTTAGGGAGGTCATATGTGTGAAGAAATGGATAAAAATTGTTCTGTACTCTGTATTAGGTATTTTAATGATCGGAAGTATTACTTTTTTAACTTGGTCTCAGTTTACTTATAAACCAACGAAAGAGGCTTTGTCTTTAGTAGATGATAAAAAAGATGCAGATTATATAGTTTTTGGAGAGAAAGATGCAAAAATAGGAGTTATTTTTTATCAAGGAGCTAAAGTAGAAGCCGAGGCTTATAGTTACTTAGGAGAAGCTCTTGCAAAAGATGGGCATTTTGTAGTAATGCCTAAGTTACCATTAAATTTAGCGATATTTGGAATAAATGAGGTAGATAGTGTAATTGAACAGTATCCTGAAGTTCAAAAATGGTATGTTGCTGGGCATTCAATGGGTGGAGCTATGATTTCTAGGTATGCCTTTCAACATGAAGAAAAGGTAGACGGGATTATTTTCTTAGGTTCGTATCCTGCAGATGACTTCTCTACTAAGTCGATTCCAATGTTATCAATTTACGGGGAAGTAGATGCTTTAGCAACTGTAGAAAAAATAGAGAACAATAAAAAGTTAATGTCAAAGAATAATACTATGCACATGATAAAAGGGGGGAATCATGCTAATTTTGGCATGTACGGTGAGCAAAAAGGTGATAATGCGAGTTTAATTACGCCAAAAGCACAACGAGATGAAACAGTGAAAGTAATTGAAGAATGGTTATTGAAACAATGATAACGAATTTAATAAATCTACCGAAAGAATTCTCCCAGCGGTAGATGGAAGAGAGAATAAAGAGCCAACTCGTATGAATTGGCTCTTTTATTTATTTGCTATCTCCAATTGTCCCCTTATTTTCTCCGGAATATCCTCTTTAGAAATAATATCGTAAGAATACACATACTTTCCTTTTACATGAATTTTTAAGTAAGTTTTTCTTATAAAATCATTAGGCGTGTTCGTTCCAACATTATATTCTTTTTCATTGCTTAATTCATCAACAGCTTTTAGTGAGTACATAGCTTTTCCTTTTTGATGATAATCCGGAACACCATATCCTTTCGCAACGGCATATACATTTTTTTCTTCAGCAATCGGATTAAATCTGTCTAAATCCCCGCGTAATATGAAAGGTAGTAAGTATATAGGAAGGCCTATTCCTAGTATGCAAATTACAAATTTCTTCATGATCGTTTCTCCTCTTGTTCATTTACATGCTTCAGTATAGAAAAAAATTCTTATAAATATAGAGGGAAATTCCTTAAAGTTTTCTTAATAAAGTTTCACCATGTGAAAAAAACTAACTTGAGCATTAAGCTTGCGGAATGAATAACCAAATAACTTTTTTCTTTATTTTTTGATATTTCTTAAGAACCTATCAAGAAATAAGTGAGTTTTAGGATTTAGAATAAATGTATCTTACAGTAATAAGAGAATTATCTAAATAAATTAGAGTGAGAACAATTAAAGAAAGTATCTTGTGGGGTGCTGCTTTCTTTTAGAATAGGGAATCACATGGGTCAGTTACATGTAATGCAGCGCTGCGCTTCTATGTCACTGAAAAATCCAATGATAAAAAAAGAGGGGGAAGGCATTTTTTATTGAAGTTTGTTAATGATAGATTTTTAACTAGTTAGGGGGGATCGTAAAATAGATTATTAATCTCTTTAATAATTTTTATTTTCCTTATAGTTGGCATGTTCTATTAGAAATTTTAAATTTTGGAAGGAGAATCAATAATTATGGGTAAGAAAAGAAGAATAAGTAATAAGTTATTACTTGTCAGTGCAATTTTTACAATAGCAATTCCTTCAGTCACATATGCGGAGGAAGTAATTTCACCTGAAAATTTTACGAGTTCTTCAAGTTTGTATGAGGGACGGAATACGGAAGTATTGAAAACAAGCTTATATCCTGATACATATAACTATCCGTTTAACTACCAATTTAGTTCGAAATTAAAGGAAGCAAACACAACTATAAAAAAAGTAGACAATAGTGATGATGAAAATCCTGTTATATCTACTACTCTTTCATTTATTCGCCATATGAATAGTGAAGATTATAAATCTGCATTTGATTTAACCTCAAGGTCATTACAGAAAATAATATCCGAAGAATGGTTGAAGAGCTATTGGGAGGGACTGCCAGTTCAATTACAAGCAGGTTCTTTTATAGAAATTGGAGAGGTTACACAAAAAGAGACAAATCCTGTTCATACAAATGTGGAGATTCAATTAGTTTTTGAAAAAATGACTGTACCTTTACTAATTAAACTAGATCCATCCGGAAAAATAGACGATTTTCAACTAAGCATGTCGTTTAGTCCTGTTGCTGAGCGTCCATCATATAGTAAGCCTGAATCATTTGTTGATAAAGAAGTAGTAGTTGGAAGTGGTGCATTTCCATTACCAGGAACATTGTCGGTTCCAAAAGGAAATGGTCCTTTTCCAGCGGTTATTCTTGTTCAAGGATCAGGAGCAACTGATCAGGATGAAACAGCGTTTGCTTTAAAACCATTTCGCGATTTAGCTGAAGGTCTTGCATCGAAGGGAATTGCTGTCCTTCGCTATAATAAACGAACGTATGAACATGGGCTGAAAACACAATTCAGTCCCTTCTATACAGTTGATAAAGAGACAACAGATGATGCTCTTCTTGTAACTCAATTTCTTAAAAATGAGCCTCTAATAAATAAGAATCAAATATATATTCTTGGTCATAGTCAAGGTGGAATGATGCTTCCGAAAATGATTGAAAAAGACCAAAATCAAAATATTGCTGGGGCAATTGTAATGGGTGGGCCAGCTCGTACGATTCAAGACGTTGTTTTAGATCAATTTGAGTATCTTTTTTCTATTGGAGCAATGAACCAGGAGCAATATAAATTCTACAAATCGCAATTTGAATTATTAAATGATCCAAATTTCTCTGGTCAGAATCCTCCAAAAGATTTTTACTTAGGATCAGCAGTATTTTGGGATTCTATTCGGAAAATTAAAGCAGCAGAAATGTCAAAAGAACAAAAGACACCACTTCTTATTATTCAAGGAGAAAGAGACTATCAAGTTCAATCAAAAATCGAAATTCCTCTTTGGAAAGAACAATTAAAAGAACGAAATAACGTTGATTATCGACTATATCCAAAGTTAAATCATTTCTTTACAGAGGGCGATGGGGAAATAAGTAAACCGGATGAATATTATAGTCCTGCTAATATTCCTGAGTATGTTATAAATGATATTGCTGCTTGGGTGCAAGGCAGATCGCAATTAAATTAGCAACCATATGTTTTAATAAAGACTTTCTTTCTGTAATCAAAATAGAAATATTTTTATTAGGTTATATGTTTTTTTTAGCACTCTTTGAAAAGGAGTGCTTTTTTATTTTTCTATGATTTCTATAAAATAATGGACTTGTCTTCCAAATAAAGCGTTATTTGTAACACTGTTATCAAAGCAAAGTGCTCGTGACATTTCCTTGATATTCAAAAACATTAATAACCTATTATGTGAAGTTTTTTGAAAATTTAGGTTTAACATCTTTAAAATAGGTGTATTACATATTACATAACAACTAAATAAGAAAATAAAAAATCTAAGGGAGGAAAAATACGATGCATAAGAATGAAAGAAAACCGGTGGTTTATGAATATCAAAATGAACAGGAAGTAGTTATGAAAGTAAAAGAGCTAGAATTGAAAGGGATTCACCAAGATGACATTTACGTCTTAACACATGAAAAACATATAACAAAAAAGATTGCGGATGATACAAACACAAATACGATTGGAGTAAAAGAACAAGGGTTGGGCACAAGTATTATCAACTTTTTCTCCAAAAAAGGGGACGAGCTCCGAAATCAAATGGAGGAAATGGGGTTGTCGAAGGAGGAAGCTAACTTATATGAAGAAAAACTAGATCAAGGGAGAATTTTACTTCTAGTAACAGATGAAACACTAACGGAGAGTGATAGGCAGCCGCAAAACTATCATTCTCTCTAATAGATTGCAATATCTGATAAATAGATAAGTTAATTATTTTAGGTTGTAGCATGGAAGAAAATAAAAGTAGAGAAGGGTGAGAAAAATGAAACATACAATATTTAAATATGCTGTGATTGGGATTACGACCGGAGTCATGGTATCTCTGTTAAAAAAAGAAAATCGGAAAGCTATACAAACAAAAGGAAAAAGCGTAAAAGACAAACTACAAGAAGGAAACATAAAGGAAACATTAGAGAAGGTAACCGAGACAAGTAAACAATTCTCTGTAACTGCAGCTAATGTTGCAAAACAAACATTACCACAACTGCTTACAGCCACACCAGTTGTGATTTCTACCATTAAAGACTTAACAGAAAACGAAAATAACAAAAAGAAAACAGATGAAAAGGATTACGAAATAAATGAAAATAGTAAGAACTTAGACGGGGAAAAAACGAAAAATGAAAAGAAATATGTGAAAGAAGGGAAAGAAGAGAGTGCCTAGATGTAACTCTAAAAATAGAAAGTGAGGAAAAAAGTATGAAATCTCTGTATGCAATTGATGTAGGAATTGGCTTTACCAAAAGGGCATATCGCCAGGATGTAGATTCTGAGATGACGGTTAAGAGTGAAGCTTCCACACTAGCCCCTGTACCTAATCATGCTGAAAGTGAAGATTTAACAAAGGTAAGTTTTATAGACTTAGACTTTGCATACTACATGGGAAATGAAGCACATCAATCTGACGCTTCATTTCTTCCTCCATTTGACGAAGAAATAGAAAATTATTATGAAAGCGAACGATTTAAACAACAAATATTTGGTTGCATTGCAAAGGATTATAAAGAAAATGTCGTGTTACCTTTAGTTGTTACCGGGCTTCCCATCAGTTGTTTTGGTAGTCAGCATGAGCAATTACAACGTGCACTAAAAAAAGAAACTTCCGTGCAAATTGATGGGAAATTTATTCATATTACGGTGGAAAATGCTTTGATTCTTCAGCAACCGATCGCTTTACATGCCTATTTCTTAAAAGAGGGAATCATTCAGGAACGAGATCGCATCTTAATTATTGATGGCGGATTTCGTACAGTAGAAATGACAGATATGAAACAGAATGTCATTTTAAATCATTATGAGGCGGAACTAGGGTGTAGCAAGCCTTTGAGAAATATTAAGAATATCGTGCAGAATCATGAGGGTGAAAGTAATCAATTGCATATTAACGACATGCCAAACATATTAGAAAAAGGATATGAATGTCGAGAAGAAAATCATGAGGCAAGTCAGGTTCATACTTTGATTCAAAAAGAGTTGGATGCACACTTCCAAGACGTCATGCGTGTATTACAAGAACAATTTAAGTTAGAACAGTATAACACTATTATTTGGACAGGAGGAATAGTAGATCTCCACAAAAAACGAATTGAAAAAATGCAAAGTGAAATTTCTTCTTTCCGTATGGTAGACGCTTCGAAAGAGGCTGCACTCCATGGATACTACATTATTGGGAGTCAAGTATTTGAGGACATCACCAATCAATCTGCATATGAATCTAAATTATAATAACGAATGAAATGGAGTTCGTTGAATAGACGTGCCAAATTATGTAGCTTCTTTTCCACATATAATAAATTCTTTATAAGAAAAGATAAAAAGTGCTTGTATAGAGGAAATGTTTAAAATTGAAAATAAAAATAACTAATATATAGGGGGGGCTTCCTTTTAAAAGAATAAGACCTCCTATGTTATTTATTTTGTAATTTAGATGATCTAAAAATTCTTCCTCCAAGACATGAATACCTACATACAAATTTCGTATTACGGATATGATTCGATCAAACATAAAACTATTTAGAAAGGAAGAATAATATGGAATGCATAAAAATGACGAAATGGAGTTGGTATCATGTGAAAACTAGTGAGCTTGAAAAACTTTCTTCTATAATCCCTCGTGATGTAACATCTTATTTCGCTCAATTTGTAAAGAAAATAAGTTCTCCTTGTGAAAATGGATTATATGTTTATACGTTATCACCAAGTCAAACTTGTGTATATGGTTCGTTTTTATATGATCAAGATAAAAAGGACGCCAAAATTCAAAAATTTCTTCATTATTTTGTAGCTCATGGAATACTGATAACAGTTCAGGAAAAAGAGGAAGAGGATTTCCAAAAATTAATACATAATTTCCCTATGGGTACAAAAAATTGTAATAGTTCCGCTGAAGGATTATGTGCTATCTTATCAATGTTTATATCTCATTATTTGCGAAAGGTTGACTACTTTGAAAACAATTTCAGAAATGTATTATGGGATTTTTATCATCATAATAACATAGCAGTTTTAGAAAGGATTTATCATATTCGTCATGAATTATTTATGAACACACATGTGTTTCGCTTAATACAAGAAGTGTTACAAGGCCTAAAAGAAGCTTGGTTAGAAAAACTAACAAACACCCTTTGTTATAAACAAACACACGTAAAATTAGAGCGTGGATTACAACTTGTTAAAGAGTACCAAGAAGAATTAGACACGATGATTCATTTACAAGAAGTTGTTTCTTCTCATCGTGGGAATGAAATTATGAAAGCTCTTACTGTATTAACTGCTGTGAGTACGCCTTTGACAGCCTTAGGAGCATTATGGGGTATGAATTTTAAATACATGCCTGAACTAGAATGGAAATATAGCTATTTAATCGCTCTCTTATTTATTATTTTCACAACAGCGGGTATGTATATGTATATGCGATTCAAAGGATGGACAGGTGACTTATTACGAGTAAAGAAAAAGAAATCTTTTTTTAAATCTAATTAATCCTGTTTATAAAAAATATGATAGATATATGGTTTTTAATATTTATTAATTGAGATAGCACCATATCCCCATCAAGTTAAAGTTTTGATGTCCTCACAATGATAAAAATGGTGAATATTTATATGAAAGATTAGAGCTCTCCTTCCTGTAGGAGAGCTCTAATCTTTATTTAAAAACTATATCATATACTCTGAAATTTGTCCGGATTCAATTTAGAATATGGCAAAAGAGAACTTGCGATTAAAAACAAGCTCTCTTTAAAAGAAATAACGTAATTGAGATACTTATATAGTAACAATTGTTTTCTTCTAATTCCATATGTCATATGTTGAGAAATAAATTATAAATGGATTGATAAAGCTAAAATGAATGATTGACATAATATTTTGACGATAATATAATGAATCTCGAATTCAAGATAACTTGTAAAGGATTGGAAATTATGAGCGTGATTAACGATGAGAGCTTATCTTTAAAGTTATTTGTTATATTATCAAGGGCAGTACAGTCAATTACTAAGCGTATTGAAGAGGATATAAAAAGTTATGGACTTAATCCAACTGAATTTGCAGTGCTTGAGCTACTGTATAGTAAAGGCGATCAGCCTATACAAAAAATTGGAGACAAAATATTACTTGCAAGTAGTAGTATCACGTATGTAGTGGATAAGTTGGAAAAGAAGAGGTTCTTAATACGAAAACCATGTCCTAAAGACCGCCGTGTCACGTATGCGTCAATTACTTCAGAAGGTATTGAACTAATGGATATTATTTTTCCTCAGCATAAAGAGGCGATTCAGCAAATATTTGGTGGTTTGGACTATACTGAGAAAAAAATGATAATCGAAAAGTTGAAAAAATTAGGGTATTATGCACTAGAACTATAAATCTTTAGAAATATATCTCGAATTAGTAATGTCCTAATTAAATATAATTTAAATAAATAGGAGGAAAAATTAATAAATGGTAGTAAATTTATTATAATACAAAATGAATAAAGCATGTAATTTCAATCGGTATAATATGAAATAAAGTTGTTATGTTAATGTATACATATCGTCCTTTAAATTATAAATCTTTCATAAAGCGGAGAGTGGGTATCAAGAATGGAATTACGTCATTTAGAGTATTTTATTCAAGTTTGTAATAATAATAGTTTCACTAAAGCTGCGGAAGTTCTAGGTATTTCACAGCCGACTTTAAGTCAACAAATACGAGTTTTAGAAGGTGAACTTGATACACCCTTGTTTCATCGAGTTGGAAGAGGTATCAAAATGACAGAAGCGGGTAAGCTGCTATTTGATAAAGGAAAATTTATCATGCAACAATTTGATGACGTTTATAATGAAATTTTTGAATTAAAGGGTGTAAAAAGAGGTGTGATTACTATAGGAGGTTTATTAGAGGATCTTACTTATTTAACACCTTATATTATGAAGTTTCAACAACATTATCCCAACATTGTAGTAAAGATTATAGAATCCGAAGTTGCTGTAAATCAAATTGTTGACAAAAATATTGATTTCGGGATTACACGTAGTGCTCAAATTCCAGACACATTAACAAACACCCTTTTGTATAGTGAAGAGCTCGTCCTTGTAATTCCAAAAAATCATCCTTTGAATGAAAAATCATTTGTTTCTTTTCGAGAATTAGTAGGGCTCAGTAGAGTAATGGTTTCATGTAGTTGTCGTGAATCTATTAAGATATATTGTGAGAGTTTAGGGTTATCTTTATCTGAAGCAAATATAGAAACAAAATCTTCTATTTCTCTATTGAGCCTTGTATACAATGGACATGGTGTTGCCATAATACCTCTTTCACTGGTTAACTTTGTTAATAATGATACTTTGAGCATAGTTCGTATTACTGATCCAACACCAAGTCAAGATATTAATCTTATACACTTTGATGATAAATTTTTAAGTTTTGCAGCACGCATCTTTATGCAGAAGTTAAATGATTCTCAAAAAGTATCAGTGTAATAGAAATAATAATGATCCTAGTGTAACAATTGAAAAAATTAAAATCTATATTAAAGTCGAAGGACAGTGGATTTATATGTGTGGTGTAGTCGATCAAAAAGGGGGATAGGAAAAAAGGACAGACTTTGCAAGGAGAGAAGGCTATCAAAAACAAGTTAAGTTAATCAATCAATTCTTCGGTCTTATCGCATAGTAACAGATTCCATGTAGGGATATACACTGCTATTTTGAATTTATATATCCTTATTGTAGAAAGAAAACCACCGGCATTATACCGGTGGTTTTGATTTAGAAAGCAAAGCAAGTACAACCAATACCCCATTTAGTTCCATCTTTTCCTATTACGGTATGAGTGTGTTGATGGAGAGGGTTACTACAACTATGTAACTTGTTATCATGGGAATCGTGAGAAAGTATAGTGTTGGCTAGGTTAGCACCACCATAACCATAAACGCCCGTCGGTGACCAATCAGGTGATGCTGGCGGCAATTCAGGTGATAAGTTTTTAAATTCATTATTTCCATAAACAACCTGCCCACCCATAATGGTGAGCAATGATTCAAGGTCTTTGATTTCTTCTTCCGGCACAGTAAAGTAGTCAGCAGACAATACAGCAATATCAGCAAACTGACCTACTGCCAGGGTTCCTTTTTTACCTTCATCGCCAGAGAACCACGCACTTCCTTTTGAATATAATTCCAGGGCTACTTTT
The DNA here is from genome assembly GCF_022663075.1 of Bacillus cereus group sp. BfR-BA-01441. NCBI lineage: Bacteria > Bacillati > Bacillota > Bacilli > Caryophanales > Bacillaceae > Bacillus > Bacillus cereus group sp. BfR-BA-01441. The sequence goes on along the minus strand of NZ_JAKUEU010000001.1, from coordinate 183,693 downwards.
CTATCAAGTTTATTTTTTTCATCGTATATGGAAAGCCCACCAATGGTTTTTCCAGCAACCATCCAGTAAAGAGCAACCCAAGGGTTATAGCTGGAAACCCTGGTTGCATCACTACCGGCGCCAACAGGTATACCAAGGTCTAACATACGATAAATCGGAGGAGTATGCTTTGCAGCTTCCTTTCCGTATAAGTCAACAAAGTATTCACCTTGAAAAGCCATGCGGTCTTGGATGGCAATACCGCCATTTAAAGCCTTAACACGTTCCATACTACGATCTGAGATTGTTTCTGCATGATCAAACCACCAGCGTAGCCCATTAAAAGGAATTTCTCTGTTAACTTCCTCAAATACATTTAAGAAACGTGTGATTGACTCGTCATAAGTTGCATGTAAACGGAATGGCCAACGGTTTTCCACCAATAGAGAAATTACTTTCTTTAAGTCGGCTTCCATTACTGTAGCTAGTTCGGGCCGTGGCATTTGAAATTTTTCAAAATCGGCTGCCGAGAATACTAACATTTCTCCGGCACCATTCATTTTATACTTATCATTTCCTTGACCGGGAGAAACAATTTTTGCCCATGAAGCAAAGTCTTCATATTCATGATTAGGATTTTGCGTAAATAGATTATAAGCAATACGCAAAGTTAATTGTTCCTTCTCGGCTAAATGTTCAACAACTTTGTAGTCATCAGGGTAATTTTGGAAACCACCACCTGCGTCGATGGCACTTGTAATACCTAATCTATTTAATTCACGCATAAAATGGCGAGTTGAGTTAATCTGGTCGTCAAGATTAAGTACTGGAGCTTTACCCAAACTTGAATAAAGAATAGAAGCGTTAGGGTTAGCAATTAAAAGGCCCGTTGGATTACCTCTTTTATCCCGCTGAATTAAACAGCCTGGAGGGTCTGGGGTATCTTTCGTGTATCCCAGTGCACGTAGCCCTGCACGATTTACAAGTGCTCTATCGTAAAGATGTAGCACAAAGACAGGCGTGTCTTCAGAAACAGCATTAATCTCTTCTAATGTTGGCATCCGTCTCTCTTTAAATTGAAATTCAGACCAACCTCCAACTACTCTTACCCACTGAGGAGCAGGTGTACGCCTTGCCTGTTCTTTGAGCATTTCTAGAGCAATAAAAAGTGATGGCACGCCTTCCCAACGTAATTCCATATTATAATGCAGACCACCACGAATCACGTGTATATGGGAGTCATTCAGGCCTGGAATAGCTCTCTTTCTTTTAAGGTCTATTTTTTTTGTTTTTTCCGTGGCACTATTAAGAAGCTCATCTCCACCTACTGCAGTGACTAAACCATCAGTTATGGCGATAGCAGATACCTCAGGCTGAGAAGGGTCAAGGGTAGTAATTTTTCCGTTATATAAGATCATATCCGGTAAATTCATGTTCACACCTCGTCTACTTTCTATTATTTTGTAACCATGGATGAAATAATTTACCGAAAATCGGCATGACTACCCATGATAGCAAGGACACTATACATACAGAAACAAAAAAAGCTGACATAATAGGATTCATATGTTTTATAATAGGTCCTATCACTTTAGGAACTAACATGCTAAGAGGCCATACACCCAGAAGGGTAACGATAGACATTTTCCATTTTGGCGGTGGAACTGGCGTTTTCGGAGTAACAAACCAATAAGCCAAACTGCTTTCAGTTTTGTAAGTTGGATTAGTGGCTTGAAATTGCTCCGCCGTTTTTAACAAATCCCGGCGAACATCTGATTCTTGCCAAGTACGTAGATGCTCATACGTATCAAAGCGAAAAATAACAGTATACTCTCTGGATTCGTTACTTGGGACTATTAGATTTACACCTAAATGTCCTGGGAATTTAGTAGCCGCAGCCTCAATTTCATGTCTCCATGTTTCAAACTGTTTTTCTCTACCTTCTTGAATTTCCCATGTAACAATGGTTGTTACTGGATTGCCAGCATCCATCGTGTTCCCTGTATAAGTCTCTTCGACAGCTACTCCTTCTTGTTTCATATTTTCCTGCTTGGAAGCGCGCCATGCACCATAGTATATGCGTATTCTACACCTTGACCATAAGCACCAGTGTGTTCCTTTACAATCTCCATTACAGCATCATAAGTGTCTTTGTGTGCCCAGTCACGTTGGTATTCAAGTAAAACTTGAATTGCTGTCACTGGAATTGCACCAGCTTGTTCTACACGACGCATAGCAGCGTTATGTGCTGTCAAACTAGTACCACCTGAAGCATCATCAACTGCATATACCTCATAGCCAGCTTTAATTGCTTCAAGCACAGGGAATGCAAGGCAAACTTCAGTCCAAAGTGCTGCAAATATTAATTTCTTTCTACCGGTTGCTTTAACTGCCTCAACAAATTTCGGATCTTCCCAAGAGTTCATTGAACTACGTTCTATAATTTCATGGTTTGGGAATATATCAAGAATTTGTGGCCAAAAATAACCAGAAAAGCTGCGTGTTTCAACTGTAGTAAGAATAGTAGGTACGTTAAAAGTTTTTGCTGATTTAGCAAGTAGCATAACGTTATTAATCAATGTTTGTCTATCAATACTTGCAACTCCAAAAGTCATTTGAGGTTGAAAATCAATTAAAATTAAGGCACTGTTCTCCGGATTTAACAATTCTAAATTACTCATAATAAAACGCTCCTTTTTCAATTGTTTATTGAAAGTAATGTATCTTCTGTCAATTGAAGCTCTACTATACTTTTTAATTTAAATTTAGTGCTGATTTAATCAGCACTAAATTTATACTATCTACTTTAAAAAAGGTGATTTAAAGCTATTTCCTTGAGATACATTTATGCATTTTGTTTACTAAGATCTCGCTGAGCTCCTCTATAGCTTCCAATTATATTTTGATAGCCTGGAAGATTGCTAGCAAGCAAATTGCCAAAACCTTCGACATCGTTGCGCCAATCGCGTTGTAATTCGCAAGCTACGCTAAACCAGTTCATAAGTTGCACGCCACTATGTGCCATACGTGTATTGGCAGCATCTGCAACTTGTTTACTGAAAGTTCCTGAAGCATCAGTAACAGCAAATACTTCATATCCAGCTTTTATAGCGGAAAGTGCCGGGAAAGCAACACAAACGTCCGTAACTACGCCTGCGATGATAAGTTGTTTTTTTCCAGTTTCTTCGATTGCTTTTACAAAATCATCATTATCCCATGCGTTGATTTGTCCAGGTCGAGCTATTTTTGGTGCATGAGGAAAGAGATCAACCAATTCTTGCATTAAAGGTCCATTAGGCCCGTTTTCAAAACTTGTTGTTAAAATAACTGGTAAATTAAAAAACTTAGCAGTATGAGCAAGAGCTAAAACATTGTTCTTGAATTCATCAACACCATAGTCACGTACTAGTCCGGACATAAGACCAGTTTGATGATCTACTAAAAGCACAACAGCATCATCTTTGTTAATACGAGAATAGAGATCAGTCATTATGTATTCCTCCTAAAAATTAAGTAATCGAAGAAAGTTTAAATAGTCGGATACTATCATAAGTTTCTTCGTTTATAACTAAGCTGACCAATAATATTGGTTATAGCAGCATTCACAGAACATGAAGTGCTATACAAATTTATAGTATTTGAAAACTGATTCGTTAATCAATTCTAAATTATCTATAATTCGTATAGGTCGTAACTATAGTTGTTTTCACTATAAAATAGATTGGTTTTACCTATACATCCTATAGATAGAACGATATTGATAGTCACCTATTTTTGTTATTACAATTGAATAGGAGTAATGTTCAGTAATTATTTTATGATGCAAAAGGTATTAGAGGGGGGATTGTTCCAAAAGGAGAAAATGAATGCATTGGAACAATAGAGTTTCATACTTAGAATTCACAACATAAACGTGCATGAATAGGTTATGACGTTCATCCAGATTATTGAAGAAAAGGATACATATTGGAATATTTTTGGGAGGTAGAAGCATGGCTAAAATTACTGTAGGAACCGAAAAGCAAGAACCAATTGAGATATATTATGAGGATCATGGCACAGGAAAACCAGTTGTACTCATTCATGGTTGGCCGTTAAGTGGTCGATCTTGGGAATACCAAGTTCCCGCTCTTGTTGAGGCTGGATACAGAGTTATAACATATGATCGTCGAGGATTTGGACAATCATCTCAGCCGTGGGAAGGGTATGAATATGATACCTTTACTTCTGATTTACATCAACTATTAGAACATTTAGAGCTTCAAAATGTCACACTTGTTGGTTTTTCTATGGGTGGAGGCGAAGTAGCCCGGTATATTAGTACGTATGGAACAGATCGTATTGAAAAGGCTGTTTTTGCTGGGGCAGTTCCTCCGTATTTATACAAATCAGAGGATCATCCTGAAGGGGCCTTAGATGATGCAACAATTGAAGCATTCAAAAGTGGTGTGATAAATGACCGCCTTGCATTTCTTGATGAATTTACTAAGGGATTTTTCGCGGCTGGTAATCGAACAGATTTAGTTAGTGAGCCATTCCGTTTATATAATTGGGATATTGCAGCCAGTGCATCACCTAAAGGAACACTTGATTGTATTACCGCCTTTAGTAAGACAGATTTTAGAAAAGACTTGGAGAAGTTTAATATACCTACTCTTATTATTCACGGTGATTCTGATGCAACTGTACCATATGAATATAGTGGGAAATTAACACATGAAGCAATTCCTAATTCTAAAGTAGCCTTAATAAAGGGTGGTCCACATGGGCTAAATGCAACGCATGCTAAAGAATTTAATGAAGCACTCCTATTATTTTTAAAGGACTGATTACAACTATATAATTGTTAATTGATAAATTATAAACAAGTAAAAATAAATCTAAAAAAAGATGCTCTTGGATAAATCCAGGAGCATCTTTTTAAATGGTGGTATTGATATGTTAGGTTGATAAATCTTCATTAGTTTCGAATTGAATATTCTTCTTAACAGCAAAAATTTATTGATTAGAGTTTTTTAGGTCTTTTAGATGTATTGCTATATTACTATCAAGATAATATTTTGAATAATCCTCAAAACAAAGAAATATACATTTTTTTGAGGAAGAAATATCTTGTCAGAAAACAATAAAATCTTATTAATTTTTATAATTGGTAGAATTTTTATGGAAATAATTCTCTTAATATATTAAAATAACATCGTATTATGTCAGATTTTAATTAGGGGAGAGAAATTTTATGTTGAAAAAAATTATTCCAGTTGCTTTAGCATTAAGTACAGTTACTTTTACTAGTGTATTTGCTGCGCCTTCAATCCAAGCAAGTACAGAACAAAATCGCTACATAGATGTACAAATGCTCGGTATTAACGATTTTCATGGGCAACTAGACACTGTAAAAAAAATTAACAATAAAGATGCAGGGGGAATTGAGTACTTAGGGGCTTATTTACGTGATCGTGAAAAACAAAATCCAAATACATTAAAGGTACATGCTGGAGATGTTGTTGGAGCAAGTACTCCTGTTTCAGCATTATTACAAGACGAACCTACAATTGAATTTCTAAATGATTTGAAATTCGATGTTGGAACGATAGGAAATCATGAATTTGATGAAGGTGTTGAAGAAATGAACCGCCTTATTTATGGTGGATACCATGAGAAAACAGGGAATTTTAAAGGAGCAAAATTCCCATATGTTGCTGCAAATTTCTATAATAAATCCACCGGTCGTTTATTTTTACCACCATTCACTATAAAAAAGGTACAAGGAGTTCCTGTTGGCTTTATCGGAGTCGTAACAACGGATGTTCCTAACCTTGTTATGCCTACTATGCTAAAGAATGTAGAAATTACAGATGAAGTTGAAGCTATTAACAAATCCGTAAAGCAATTAAAAAAACTAGGCGTTAAATCTATCGTTGTTCTTGCACATAACGGAGGTATAACAGATGGGAACGGCGTAACAAATGGTGATATCGTCCGATTAGCAAATGAGACTGATCCAGAAGTCGATGTTATTTTTGGTGGCCATAGCCACACCTATGTAAATGGAACTGTTAATAATAAACTTGTCGTACAAGCAAATTCTTATGGTATGGCTTTTGCTGATGTTGATGTAAAGATTGATCGTAAGACACAAGATATTGTTGAGAAAAAAGCAGAAATTGTTACAACTTATCATGAAGGCATAGAGCCTGATAAAAAAATAAAGAAGAAGATGGAGAAATATCAAGCAAAAATCGCACCTCTTGTTAATGAAGTTGTAGGTAAGTCTATCGCTCCACTAGATCGCAAACAAAATATGGCTGGTGAATCTACTCTTGGAAATTTAGTTGCTGATGCTCAGCGTACAACAATGCAATCCCAAATTGCACTTATGAATCCTGGTGGTATTCGTAATGACTTAGATGCTGGTGATATTACATGGGGAGAGATATATGGTATTCAACCATTCGGAAATCAATTAATAAAAGTAAATTTAACAGGTCAAGACATTCGTGATATTTTAAATCAACAATGGCAAAAAGACATAACAAGAATGCTTCAAATTTCAGGTATCCAATACACTTGGGATGCGAACAAGCCTAATGGAGAAAAAGTAACAAGTATTCGCTTAACAAATGGAGAAGAAATTATTCCTTCTAAAACTTACAGCGTCGTTGCGAACGCATTTCTAGCTTCAGGTGGAGATGGATTTGTATCCTTTAAAAACGGTAAAGATGCTGAAACAGGACCAACTGATTTTGAAGCATTAGTAGATTATATAAAAAAATCAAAAGAACCAATTCAGTCTATTATTGATGGAAGAATTCAAAAGATAAATTAGTTTTTTATTAATCTCAAAAACAACTAGATTACCTGTGCGCTATACTCTTTAGTGTGCAGGTAATCTATTTTTTTGATTTGAAATAGTCTAACTGTGGCCAATGGGTATACCGTCTAGATGCAGAGTGCCGAAAAAAATGAAGTGAACAAAAAATAACCCCTAAATTAACTCTATGATAAAGAGACTACAAACAATCAAAATTTGGAACTTCATATTAACCATATATTAACTACGTTAATAATACATACTGAAATTGAATACTTTAGATAACATCATTTATAACGAATATCTGTACATTATAATGTTATGCAATGAGGAATTTACAATACAATGAATTGAAGCTTATTTAGTTTTATATTCGTATAAGTGAATTAAGAATTTCTTAAGAACCTATTAAGAAATAAGTGAGTTTTAGGAACTAGAATAAATGTATCTTAACAGTAATAAGAAAATGAATGTTTTAAATGGAAGTTGGCAGAGTATGTCAAAAAGCTATAAGTAAATATTTCAGGAGGTTTTTTATGAAAAAGAAAATAATTATTGCAATTGTTGTTTCTGCTATAACAATGACTCATTTTGTAGGAAATACTTATGCAGATTCGAAAACAGAGGTTTCTGTTACAGCTCCCTATAATACAAATCAAATAGCGAAATGGTTAGAAGCACATGCAAAGCCTTTAAAAACAACTAATCCAACTGCATCTCTTAATGATTTGAAACCACTTAAGGATATGGTAGGTTCAGCTTCAATTGTAGGTTTAGGTGAAGCTACGCATGGGGCTCATGAAGTTTTTACGATGAAACACCGCATTGTTAAGTATTTAGTATCTGAAAAGGGCTTTACCAATCTAGTTTTAGAAGAGGGATGGGACAGGGCCTTGGAACTTGATCGATATGTTCTTACTGGTAAGGGAAACCCAAGCCAACATCTAACACCTGTATTTAAGACGAAAGAAATGCTAGATTTACTTGATTGGATTCGGCAATATAATGCTAATCCAAAACATAAACCGAAAGTACGTGTCATCGGGATGGACATTCAATCAGTAAACGAAAATGTTTATAATAATATAATAGAATATATTAAAGCGAACAATTCAAAACTGTTGCCTAGAGTAGAAGAGAAGATAAAAGGGCTTATTCCTGTAACAAAGGATATGAATACTTTTGAAAGCCTTACGAAAGAAGAAAAAGAAAAGTATGTTTTAGATGCTAAACAAATTAGTGCTTTATTAGAGGAAAATAAAAGTCATTTAAATGGGAAATCTAAAGAGTTCGTATGGATAAAGCAAAATGCTCGTATTATTGAACAGTTTACTACAATGTTAGCGACACCTCCTGATAAACCAGCGGATTTTTATTTGAAACATGATATTGCAATGTATGAAAATGCGAAGTGGACTGAAGAACATTTAGGAAAAACCATTGTATGGGGACATAATGGACACGTTTCGAAAACAAATATGCTTTCTTTTATATACCCTAAAGTAGCAGGGCAGCATTTAGCAGAATATTACGGAAAACGGTACGTATCTATTGGAACGTCAGTTTATGAAGGACAATACAATGTGAAGAATAGCAATGGTGAATTTGGCCCCTATGGAACATTAAAATCGGATGATCCAAACAGTTATAACTACATCTTTGGACAAGTTAAAAAAGATCAATTTTTTATTGATTTACGTAAGGCGAACGGCGTGACAAAAACTTGGTTAAACGAACAACATCCAATTTTCGCTGGAATAACTACCGAAGGGCCTGATATACCAAAAACTGTTGATATATCATTAGGTAAAGCGTTTGATATACTTGTTCAAATTCAAAAAGTGAGTCCATCTCAAGTACATCAATAAATTTAGAATCATGTGCCTTAATGACAAATTTCATAGTGTTTCATATAACACAATGAAATTTGTTTTATATAGCAAGAAGAATAATCGCATTAGAAAAAATCAGCAGTTTAACCTGTTAAGAGTAAAACGAATCTTACAATATGTAAAGCGCAAAAACACTGAAGCGAAAAGTATCGGTGTTTTTTGCGCTTTCGGGCACAGATGCTACTTCAACCCTAGTGTACAAGTAATTTTGAATGTAAGGAATTTGTAAGGAATAGGTAAGAAAAAAGAGATTTTCATTGTGTAGGATAAAAATATAAGGAGGCGTGAAGGGGGGAACAATTACGGCCTACATATAAAACAAACAATCAGTAACAAGAGTGTTTTGTGAAAATAATGAGTACAATGATTGCAAATGCATTGTTGCCTTTTCATCATTTGGAGAATGGATAGCTGTGTGGTTCGTATATGACACTTCTATCAACTATCTATACAATTTTAATAGAAGAGAGGAATTCTTTATGAAAACACGCAGTAAAATTACATGTGCAAGTCTAGCACTTTTAATAGGTGGAAGTTCCCTGTTATACATAACACCAACATCAGTTGTAAAAGCAGAACCTACGCAAAATGTATCTAGTTCGTTACAAACAAGTACGCAAAGCGATCGTACTTCCGTTAAGAAAGCAATGCGAGATGAACTGCAACTTGGATACCCGGGAATACTCGCTAAAATTTCTAAGGGGGGTAAAACTTGGAGTTATACAGCTGGGGTAGCGGATCTGAAAACTAAGAAACCAATGAAAGCAGATTTTCGCTTTCGCATTGGCAGTGTGACGAAAACATTCATTGCAACAGTTCTACTTCAATTATCTGGAGAGAACCGTTTGAATCTAGACGACTCCATTGAAAAATGGTTACCTGGTGTTATTCAAGGAAACGGATATGATGGTAACCAGATTACGATCCGGCAAATATTGAATCATACAAGTGGTATTGCTGACTATATAAATTCAAAAGACTTTGATATTACGGATATAAAAAAATCGTATACGGCTGAAGAATTTGTAAAGATGGGGATTTCACTTCCCCCAGACTTTGCCCCAGGAAAGGGTTGGTCTTATTCAAATACAGGATATGTAATACTAGGAATCCTTATTGAAAAAGTAACAGGAAACAGCTATGCGGAAGAGGTTGAAAATCGGATTATTGAACCGCTTGATTTGTCAAATACATTTCTACCTGGTAATTCAAGCGTGATTCCAGGCACCAAGCATGCCCGTGGCTATTTGCAACTAGACGGAGCGAGTGAGCTAAAAGACGTTACTTATATTAACCCAGGTAGCTCGGATGGAGATATGATTTCCACTGCTGACGACTTAAACAAATTCTTCTCTTACTTACTAGGTGGCAAATTACTGAAGGAACAGCAGTTAAAACAAATGCTTACTACAGTTCCTACAAATAGAGAGGGAACCGGATATGGTCTTGGAATACTTGAAATTAAGCTTCCGAACGGTGTCTCGGTATGGGGACACAGGGGGGGCGTTCCAGGGTTTTCCACTTTTGCTGGTGGAACACTTGGAGGTAAACATACACTCGCTATCAATTCGAACAGTTTAAACATTAATAACCCGGAAGTTTTTAAAAACATTTTACTTGCTGAATTTAGCAAGTAGGAAAAACGGATAAATTTTGTCATTTGTAATTTCCATCGGAATGGATTACCGCTTGAAATGAGTATAGAGGGATTAAGTATCTAGAAACAATCAAGCCAATCATGAAGGATGGCTAAGTAAAAGAATTTGTTTATACATTGGCCAATTAAAAGAGCAACAGATATAATGAGTGATTAGTATGTATCTAGTATTGCATTTGTATTGGTATCGTCACGGATTGTAAATTTGTATAAGGTGCGAAGTTTAATTTAAGACTTCGCACTTTTGCTGTTTAACAGCTTTTATTACGAAGCTATTAACAATAGAAAAAAGGAGAATGTAACTAGTTATGTGGATACTACTGTATGATTGGTGCAACAAATTGTGACTCTAACGTATTTGAAAGGCCTGATAAATTCAACGTTTATCGTCCTGACATTGATATTAAAAAGGCATTTAGTGGTACTGCAAGACATCTTGCTTTTGGATTAAGTATCTATAATTGTGTAGGAGCAGCATTTGCAAAATTAGAAATTGAAATAGATTCAACCATTAAAGATAATATTAGCAGGAAAAAATTGAGGGACATTAAGGATTTTGTGAAGAAGATTTCAAAAATGAACTGAAATCTAATAAACAACGTAAAAGCTAAAAGATTTTCGCTGTGAGAACATCTCAAAATATTAAATTGATGGTAACTTTGTTGTAGCTCTTTAAACATACCTATATTAAAACCCAAATATCTCAGCATTAAATTGAGAAATTTGGGTTTTTCTAAAGGAATCAATTTTTTAAAAAATTTTTAGAAATTTAAACATAAAGTATTGTATACATGTAAGTATGATTAAAAATGAAAAGTTGTAAATGCTAAATTTAATTAAATATGCCTTGCTCTCTTTAACATTGGCCTGAATGAATAGTTTATAGGAGATTACACTGGCTAAAGATGCGATGATTGTTCCGAGCCCTCCAATATTTACTCCTAGTAATAAAGCTTTCCAATCAGAAGTAAAGTTTGATAGAAGAATTGAAGTAGGAAAATTGCTAATCAATTGACTCAAAAATATGGAACTAAAGAAGACTGAAGTATCTCCTCTTAAATTAGCGCGAGCAAATGTCTCCAGTGCATCCGAATGTGAAATGTTTCCGATGAAAATAAAAAAACAGACAAAGGTTATTAGAAGAAAGTAATCGATCTTAAATAGTAAGTTTCTATCTAACGTAAATGCTGCTATCAATGTGACTATTAGTGCAATGTAATAATTAATGACACCAAAAATAGATGCAATGATAGTGATAAGTATTAAAATCCAGACGTTAGCTTTTTTTCGATTTTTCACGGTAATAACAGGTAGTTCTATTTTCAAATCTGTTTTTTGAAGTTTTTGAGTACATATAAATAACAAACTAATTCCAAGTACAGCTAAAAGCAGGATTGAACCTAAAAATGGGATGAGCTTAATTCCATAGTAAGAATATAGGTATAAATTTTGTGGGTTTCCCATAGGCATCAAGCTACTACCGATGTTTGCCGCAATTGTCTGCAGGATGATTGTATCCATCATGTTCATTTGTGTTTTTTTACTAATGACAAGTGTTATTGGTACAAAAGTGAGGAGAGCGACATCATTTGTTACAAACATGGAGCAAATAAAGCATAACAAAATTAGAATAATAGATATTGACCTGCTGTTATTGCATTTATTTAAAATGGCAACGGCAAGTTTGTCTAATATCTTTAGCTGTTCCAAGGCCTTAATGGCCACCATTAGATTAAATAAGCTAATTAACACTTCAAAGTTAATATATTCGATCTTTGGCGAATGTATTAAGCAGCTTACAATTGCTAGTATCAGTGAAATGGTAAGCACTAAATCCTTTTTTAAAAATTCGAATTTCATAAGGAGTCTTTTTTTATTTTGAACGAATACTATTTCTTTCACAATACACCACCTGTAATCTATGTTAGTAAATATACGTTTTTTGGGATAACTCGATATTGCTAGAAAAGAGGATGTCATAAGGTCCTAAATAAGAGTTTTGTAATGTTTCATCCCTTCAACAAAATCCTTTTTTTTCTTAGTGTCTTTCATGTTGTAAATATGTGCAATATAGACGAATCCAACTAGGGGGATTAATTGAGAAAACAAATGTTTTTTGTATGATACCATAAATAAATTAAATGCTTTGTTTTTTTAATATTCTTATAATATCCTATTGATTCTTGATTTCAAATACTTTATATGAACTTCTAAAAGAGAAAAAGTATGCATGTTTTTATGAAGAAAATAGAGGCTTGTCAAGGGATAGGTAGAACAAAATCTGCGACGTTTGGATACTGTATAAAATTCACAAAATCTCAGTGTTTTTTAGATGAAAAAAACTTAAAATATTTTTTGTTTTTATAAAAATCTGTACTTTTTCGTAACATTCTGTACTTTTAATTATAAATTAAAGACAAGATTTTCTTAGTTGAATAGTGAAAGCGCTTTATAGAGTTTTCGCGAAGTTTTTACCTAGCCTATTTTTGAGATTAGTAGTGAGAAAGGAGATATTTCCATGTTCTTGAGAAGATTAACAAAAAACCACTTAATCACTATTGATTATTATGATTTAAATCACCGGTAAACGAAACAAACATAGTAGTACAACAATGTTAGTGGATAAAAATATTAGTTTTGCAGAAAGGGGTAGAGCATCCGTTTGTATAATCGTTAAGTACTTCAAAATTTCAGTTTTACGGTTACATGTTGTGATGTTTGCTTAAACAGGCCAATCCGATTCATATAGAAAATTTTTATCCTTGTTGTATTTGAATATGAAAGAGGTATTTATACCAGGAAATATAGGTGATTTTATATAGATTATGATAGATAAATTTTGGTATGGAGTGATGATATGGAAAGGTTTTTTGTAGATTTAGTCGGATCAACAAATGATTTTTTATGGTCTAAATTGTTAATTATTATGCTTGTTATTTGCGGAATTTATTTTACATTTAAATTGAATTTTGTACAGTTTCGAATGTTAAAAGAGATGGTCCGTGTATTAATGGAGGGAAAAAGTGGTGCTAAAGATCAAGTCTCTCCTTTTCAAGCGTTTTGTATTGGTATGGCAGCCCGCGTTGGAACAGGGAATATTACAGGAATTGCGATTGCAATTGCATTAGGTGGTCCTGGAGCTGTATTTTGGATGTGGATTATTTCTATTATCAGCTCGGCATCTAGTTTTGTCGAAAGCACATTAGCACAGATATATAAAGTAAAAGATAAAACTGGTTTCCGCGGTGGTCCATCCTATTATATGGAAAAAGGGTTGAATAAACGTTGGATGGGAGTATTATTCTCTATTTTAATCACAATTACTTTTGGACTTGTATTCAATTCAGTACAATCAAATACAGTTACAATTGCTTTTCAAAACTCATTTGGTACAGATCGTCTAACAGTTGGGATAATCATGGCCATTGCTTTCGCTGCGATTATTTTTGGTGGTGTACAACGTATTGCAAAAATGGCTGAATACAAGGTGGTATTTTTAGCGGTATTATACATTGGAGTTGCATTATTTGTTGTAGTTACCAACATATCAAAAATGCCGGAAGTTCTTTCTCTTATTGTTCAAAACGCATTTGGTTTTAAACAAATAGCAGGCGGTTCAATTGGTGCAGCACTTATGAATGGAGTTAAACGTGGTTTATTTTCAAATGAAGCTGGTATGGGAAGTGCACCAAACGTTGCCGCAACAGCAACAACAAGTCATCCGGTGAAACAAGGACTGATTCAAGCATTTGGTGTATTAACGGATACACTGATCATATGTACTAGCACTGCCTTTATTATTTTGCTGTCTGATGCATATAAACAACCGGGGTTAAATGGTATTGCACTTACACAAGCAGCATTAAGTGAACACATAGGTCCTTGGGCATCGGGTTGTCTTGCTATCTTTGTTTTTTTATTTGGATTTGGTGCGTTAATTGGCAACTATTATTATGGTGAAACAAATATTCGCTTCTTACATACAAGTAAAGTGTGGTTAATGATATACAGAATAAGTGTGTTGGCTATGATTGTATTTGGTTCTGTTGCAAAGATTCAAATTGTATGGGATTTAGCGGACTTATTTATGGGCTTTATGGTTATTATTAATTTAATTGCTATTACCTTACTTTCAAAAGTAGCATTTGCGGCGTTACAAGATTATATAAACCAGAAAAAAGCTGGTAAAGATCCTATTTTTTATAAAGAAAACATTAAAGGGCTTGAAAATATTGAATGTTGGGATAGTTATGAGAAAACTTCAAAAAAGAAAAGTGTGTAATAAGAAGGATATTCAGACTGCAATATGTCTGAATATTTTTCTTGGTTCTAGTGCAAATATTATTGATTATAGTAAAGAAAAAATCATTCTATATAAAGTTAATAGTACGGGGGAATATGATTAAATGATAAAGGATTCTAGCGTTCAAGTTGAGGGTCAAGAAAAAGTTTGCTTAGATCAATGGGTAGCTCATTATCGAACGTATGCAGCTAAGGGACGAAGCGTCAGTTATATTCCTGCTCTGGGGGAAATAAATGTATCGCAGTTAGGTATTTGTATAGTAAAGCCAGATGGAACAATGATAAAATCAGGAGATTGGGAGATACCTTTCACATTACAAAGTATATCAAAAGTAATCGGTTTTATAGCCGCTTGTTTAATTCGCGGTATTTCTTATGTATTAGAACGAGTTGACGTAGAGCCAACTGGAGATGCCTTTAATTCAATTATTCGTTTAGAGATACATAAACCAGGAAAACCTTTTAATCCTATGATTAATGCTGGAGCAATTACGATAGCTTCACTTTTGCCAGGGACATCGGTGCAAGAAAAATTAGAATCTCTATACGTATTAATTGAAAAAATGATAGAGAAGCGTCCCGCTATTAATGAAATAGTATTTCAATCAGAATGGGAAACGGCTCATCGTAATAGAGCATTAGCATACTATTTAAAGGAGAACGGTTTTCTAGAATCAGATGTGGAGGAGACACTAGAGGTTTACCTAAAACAATGTTCGATTGAAATAAATACAGAAGATATTGCCTTAATAGGGCTTATACTAGCACATGATGGATATCATCCTATTCGCAAAGAACAAGTGCTCCCTAAAGAAGTAGCTAGGTTAACAAAAGCTTTAATGCTAACTTGTGGAATGTACAATGCTTCTGGAAAATTTGCTGCTTTCATTGGATTACCAGCTAAGAGTGGGGTATCGGGCGGAATTATGACACTTGTTCCCTCAAAATCTAGGAAGGATTTATCGTTTCAAGATGGATGTGGTATTGGTATTTACGGACCAGCCATTGATGAATATGGGAATAGTTTACCAGGAATTATGTTGTTAGAACATATTGCAAAAGAATGGGATTTAAGTATATTTTAAAAAGGAGCACAGATATTTTGGTGTTAGAGCGAGTCCAAAAGTGTTCAGACCTTATATTGTGTCTGAACATTTTTGAGTTATAAAGTATCTTTCTAAAGTAGAAGGGTGTAATGAATACTCACAATCTAGAATGCTTTCGTTTATATCTTATTTATCAGTTTTTGAAAAAAATAGAGTAAGTATTGTATTAATGCAAATAGGTTTGTATACTGACTGTTAGGCGAAAGTGAGAAGTGATTATTTTGAATCTTAGTAATTTAGTAAAAAAAGACATCTATATTCTCGTTTTAATGATACTTACAGTACCCTTAGTAGGTGAAATAAAGTCATTTCCTTTAAATGAAACATTTAGAATGAGCTTTGGCGCACCAACATTTTTCTTTTTTTTGTTATTGTTTCGACGAATTCCAGCATTTTTACCGGGTTTTTTAACAGCGATAGTCGTGGTAGTATTTCGTATCTCAATGGATGTCATTATAAAGGGAAATATGGATTGGCTAGCCGCTTTTCATACTCACTATCCTAGTTTTTTCTTTTATTTTACTTATTCGTATCTCTTTCATTTAGCAAAAATTAAACGTTTTTATCATCAACCACTAATGATTGGTTTTATTGGTTGCATGATTGAAATACTGTCAGACTGTGTGGAATTAATGATTCAATATTTCGTATTAAAAACATCGATCACATCCGAGGCAATAAATGAGATCATTGTTATCGCATGTTCCCATAGTTTTATAGTTCTAAGCTTTTTCAATATGATGAAATTGTATGAAGCGCAATCAAGGGAGAGACATATAAAGAAACAAAATGAACATATGCTCATGCTTATCTCTAATTTATATGAAGATGCTGTTCATTTAAAGAAAACATTACAAGATGCTGAGAATATAACAAAAAAATCCTATGATTTATATAAAACCTTAGACTCTTTTGAGCACAAACAGATGGATTTTCAGTTTGAGGATTTAAGGCAACAGGCATTACAAATTGCTGGTGAGGTCCATGATGTTAAAAAGGATAACCAACGTATTTTTGCGGGACTTTCAAAATTAATTTCTGATGAAAGTTTTACAGATTATATGTCTGTGCATGAACTAGTAAATATCATTATACGGGCAAATACGAAATATGCACGGTTGCTAGAGAAAGACATCCAATTTGTGTATAAAATTGATGGTGTGCATCCTCATTATCATATTTACACAATCTTATCTATTATAAATAATATCGTTACAAACGCTGTAGAAGCTATCCAAGGTATGGGAACCATCACAATTGACATTAATAAAGACCACCATTTTGTTGAATTTCAAATAGGCGATAATGGTCCTGGTATTTCTTCAAAATATAAAGATTCAATTTTTGAGCCTGGGTTTACTTCTAAATATGATGATTTAGGCAACCCATCGACAGGTATCGGATTATCGTATGTTAAAGAAATGGTCGAACAACTTGAAGGTGATGTTACGCTTGAGGACAGAACCGAAGGAAAAGGATCAATTTTTATAATTAGATTAGGGATTGATCATATAATTTCGAAAGGGTGATTCTATGTATTTTTATATAGTAGATGATGAAAAAGCGGTTCGCTCAATGTTGGCTCAAATTATCGAGGATGAAGATCTTGGGGAGGTTATAGGAGAAGCTGAGGATGGTTTATCTTTAGAGCAACAAATGGTAATCCTTAAAAATATAGACATTTTATTTATCGATTTGTTAATGCCGAATCAAGATGGAATAAAAACAATTCGTCAAATAAAACCTTCGTTTAAAGGGAAAATCATCATGGTCTCTCAAGTAGAATCAAAAGAATTAATTGCTGAAGCTTATTCGCTTGGTGTTGAATACTATATTATTAAGCCAATTAACCGGATTGAAGTATTAACAGTTGTTCGGAAAGTCATTGAACGAATTCGTTTGGAAAAATCGATAAAAAACATTCAAGAATCGCTTAATATGGTACTAAAATTGGATAGTAATTTAAGTACGCAAGAAAAATACCGTAGTGAAAAACATTTAAATACTTTCAATCATTTTCAAAATTCCATTCATTTTCTTTTGTCTGAATTAGGAATAGCCAGTGAAAGTGGAAGTAAAGATTTAATGGATATGCTAGATTATTTATATAAATATGAACAAGATAACACGTTGGAACAAGGCTTTCCCTCACTAAAAGAGATTTTTATGAATTTGGCTCAAAAAAAACTTGGGGATTCAGCTGAAGATGCCGAATTAAAAAGGTTCATAGAAGCTTCCAAACAACGGATTCGGAGAGCAATTTATCAATCATTAAACCATTTAGCATCCCTTGGACTTACTGATTTTTTAAACCCGAAGTTCGAAAATTATGCTTCTAGATTTTTTGATTTTACTACCGTAAGGAGAAAGATGACAGAATTGAATAATGAACCAACATTACCTGCTCGTATTGATACGAAAAAATTTATTCAAGTTCTTTATTTTGAAGCAAAACGAATACACTTGGAGTTAAGATGATAAACTCTTGCTAAGTATTATTTTCAATTGCTAGATTGATAATTGTTTTCATGTTATTGGTTTTATATAGTTTTTCTAAGAGAGGATTTTCCTTTATTTCATATTGGCTTTAAAATCAGAAAATTCCGTATCGATTCGGTAGAAGTGTATGAACTTAAAACAAAAGAATATGTATTTTTTACACATTAATATTCATTAAAAAAAACGAGTATTTTCACAATAAAATATAAATACATAGTAAGTTGAATTGAAAAAAAGATGCTATCTTCTGGCATCTTTTTTTCTTTAAGAGGAAATATCATTGATCCTTATATTATTTGAAATTCAAATGCGGGCATATAAATAAGGGAAAAGGAGATAATATTTAACAAATTATAATTGGAAATGGTATTTTAGGTCAGAAATGTTTTTATACTAATTAGGTTATTGGTACTAAATAAGCATAATGTCTCGCTTTTCTGCTCTTTAATCTTATCGTTATTTTTTATTAAGTACATATCGTTTTTTAGAAATCTCAATCCTAGCAGAGTATATAAATTGGGTGATAAAAATGTGGAACATAATTACTTCTTATCTTCCAGATTGGAAAGTCTTTGTACAAGCTTTTATCTTGTTTTTAATTCCGTATACTATCTCAAGATTTTTTCATTGGGTTCGTATGTCAGAGAAAGAGTGGGAAGAATGAGTTGGTGGAAGTCAAGAGACAAACAAGTGAAAAAAAATAATATTCAAAGTAAAACGAAACAAGAGCATAAACCATCTCAAAATACAAACGTTCATTTCACAAATGATTTTGCCTCTAACTTAGAACTTATAAAGCAACAAATCGGACATAATTCTGATGTTCGATTTCGGAAGTTTAATATTGGACGCACAGATATTCAGGCTGGGATCGTTTTTGTTGATGGTCTATCAGATAAAGAGATAATTGACAAACATATTATGAAATTACTAATGGATGATTTTTCTGATGAATATAAAAATGAATCTTCTTATGTGGAGGGGACTGTTTCAAAAGAATATATTAAAAATAAAGTTCTTACAATTAGTGAAGTAGCAGAAGTTCATTACATAAAAGATTTAATACCCAAAGTATTGATAGGTTCAACAGCTCTTTTAATTGATGGTTTAGCAGATGTGTTTATTCTTGGTACAACAAAAGCAAATAAACGAAACATTGAAGAACCAGTATCGGAGGCATTAGTCAGAGGGCCACGGGTCGGTTTTACTGAAGTATTAAGTGATAATACCTCACTTTTGCGACGACACTGTGCGGATGAGAGCTTATCATTAGTAAAGCTACCAGTAGGAGAACGTGCAAAGAAAGAGTTAGTCGTCGCATTTATTAAAGATCTTGCTAGTACAGAATTGGTGGATGAAATAAAAAACAGAATTCAGAAAATTGACATAGACAGTGTACTCGAATCTGGTTATATAGAGCAACTTATTGAAGATAATTATCTCAGTCCTTTTCCGCAGATTCAAAATACAGAACGACCTGATCGTGTTATTAGTGCTTTGATGGAAGGTCGAGTAGCTATTTTGTTAGATGGAACACCATTTGTTTTAATTGCTCCAGTTACATTTAGTATGCTGCTGCAATCACCAGAAGATTATTATGAAAGGTGGCTTCCTGGTACGCTTCTCCGCTTATTACGCTTCATGACAGCTTTTGTTTCATTATTTGCTCCAGCACTGTATATTTCTTTTATTTCATTTCATCCAGGATTAATTCCCACTAAGCTCGCTATTTCTATTATCGGATCGCGAGAAGGAGTTCCTTTTCCCGCTTTAATAGAAGCGTTAATTATGGAAGTAGCTATCGAAGTTTTACGAGAAGCAGGTTTACGTCTGCCTAAACCGATTGGACCGGCAATGGGAATTGTGGGCGGTTTAATAATTGGTCAGGCTGCCGTAGAAGCAGGAATTGTTAGTCCAATAATGGTTATCGTTGTTGCGGTAACAGCTATTTCTTCTTTTACTATTCCGCAATATAGTGTGGGAATTACGTTACGCATTCTTCGTTTTGTAGCTATGTTTTGTGCTGCGATATTTGGATTGTATGGAGTTATTCTCTTCTTTCTTTTACTTTGCAGTCATTTAGTGAAACTGAAAAGTTTTGGCGTTCCTTATACCAGCCCTGCTGTTCCATATCGATTCAGTGATTGGAAAGATTTTATGGTTCGCATGCCATTAAAAATAATGAGACGTCGACCGAAAATAATGCATACCAAAAAAACTATCCGCAAAAGGTAGCTGATGACGAAAGGAAGTGGCCTTCAGTGATTACTATACCTAAAGACCGAATAACAACTTCACAAGCAGTTGTTATTATTGTAAATTACATACTTGGGACAGGAATTCTTACTTTGCCCAGAGCATCTGTGGAAAAAGTGAAAACACCAGATGTATGGTTAAGTGTGATATTAGGTGGGATACTGGCAATGGTTTCAGGAGTAATTATGGTCAAATTAAGTCAGCAGTTTCCAGAAAAAACATTTTACCAATACAGTCAAGATATTGTAGGGAAATGGATAGGGAGATTGCTTAGTTTTCTTATTATAGGATATTTTCTTACAACTTCAGCATTTCAAATTCGTTCAATGGCAGAAGTAATAAGCTTTTTTTTACTAGAAGGAACCCCCACATGGGCTATTGTTATGCCTTTTATGTGGATAGGTCTCTATTTGATTATGGGTGGTATTAATTCAATTGCACGGATGTTTGAAATAATATTTCCTATTACTGTTTTTATTTTTTTAATCATTTCCTTTATGAGTATCGGAATATTCGAGATAGATAATCTCCGTCCCGTATTAGGTTTGGGAATTAAACCAGTGTTAGATGGGATAAAAACAACGTCTCTCGCATATACAGGTCCTGAAATTATGTTAATTCTTTTGGTATTTATGGAACAACGAAAGAAAGCAGTAAAAGCTATTTTAGTTGGAATTTCTATTCCGTTAATCTTTTATGTAATAACTGTTGTAATGGTCATTGGTGCATTATCAATTGATGGGGTTGTAACAAGAACATGGCCGACAATTGACCTTATGCGCAGTTTTGAAATTTCTGGTTTGATATTTGAACGTTTTGAATCTTTACTGCTTGTAATATGGATTATGCAAATATTTGCTACCTATACGATTAGTTATTATGCAGCTGCATTAGGATTAGCGCAACTCTTTAAAAAGAGTATTCATCCGTTTATTTTTGCTTTGATTCCAATCATTTACATCATTGCTATGACTTCGAAAAATATAAATGACTTGCTTAAATTGGGGGATATGCTCGGTAATGTTGCATTATTTTTATTTGGTTTACTACCACTGCTTCTTCTTATTATTACGCGATTAAAAGGAGGAGTAGTGTGAAACATAAATTTAATTATATGCGGTTCTATTTGGCTTTGTTATGGACGCTTTTGCTTCTATTTTTAACAGGATGTTGGAGCAGTAAAGAAGTAGAAGAGTTGAGCTTAACTGCAGGTATAGCACTAGATAAAGGGAAGGATTCAACAATTGAGAAAGAGGATGAGGAAGGAGGTTATCCTAAAAGAAATCTTATAACAGCTACTTATCAAATTGTTAGTTCGCAAGCACAAAGTAAAGGAAATGGACAACAAAAACGTTATATAAATGTTTCTGAGACCGGTGATTCCATTCATCAAATTGTTCGTGAGTTTTCATTGAAAAGAGAGAGCACAATGTTCAGCCCACATTTAAAAAACATTGTTATTAGGGATAATCTTGTACGTACATACAGTTTAGAACAATTACTTGAACAGTATCTCCGTGACAATGAAGTTCGGCTTAGCTGTATGCTCTTAATTAGCAAGGGTCTAGCGAAGGAGGTACTGGAATCAAACAAAAAAGGAGAAATCCCAGCATTTCGTTTGTCTGGAATTGCAGATAATAGAAATAGAACAACAAGGATTTTACCTCCTGTATCGCTCGCTAAATTGGAAGGAAAGATGCGGTCAGGGTCCAGTTTTCTTTTGCAAAATGTAATCTCGATAAAAGGAGAAACAAAATTTGCTGGAGCTGCTGTAATTAAAGGAAAGACAAAAAAGCTGATGGGCTTTTTAAATGAACAGGAATTGGAAGGAGTAGTATGGATAAACGGAAAAAGGAATGGTGGTGTGGTAAAAACTTTTGATAAAGAATCAAAGAAACTCATTATATACGAAATAAAGTCAATAAAAAGCAAAATCATACCACATGTTAACGGAAATAATATTTCCTTTGATGTAAACATTGAATCAGAAGGGCGTTTGTCTGAAAATTGGATACAATCAGGAAAAGATTTTGAAAGTGAATTTTTAAAAAGGGAAGAAAAAGCTATTGAAAAAGAAGTAAAGCACTTAGTACATCATGTTACAAAAAAAATACAAAAAGAATACCAAGTCGATATTGCGGGTTTTGGCAACCAATTAAGAATTAAACACCCGAGAACATGGGAGAAAGTCAAAAAAAATTGGGATCAAACATTTAGTAAGGTACCGATTAAATATCATATAAATGTAACTATACAAGATTATGGAGCGTCAAGTTTAAAACGGTGAGATACCTTAATTGAAATTATATTTGCATCAAAACAAAAAGTTACAAAAATTTTAATTTAAAAATTTTTGTAACTTTTTGTTTTTTTATGTCCTTCTTATTATAGATTAAAGAAATGATTTTATCCCGCTATTTGCCGGGCAGTAAGACCCCCACCTCAAAATTCAGCGAAAGCAAAGAAGTTATTAGAGGTATATGTAAGCTCTATATAGGAAGGAGAATTTTGAAATTCTATTGATAAACCAAGTAATTGTAATAGCCCTTATTTAGAATAATAATTTCAAAATCAATAAAATTTAGAGTAGAAGGAGCAAGAGCAAATTATTATGAATAAACAAATAGGATTCATCGGATGTGGAAACATGGGTATTGCTATGATAGGTGGGATGATAAAAAAAAATATAGTTTCTCCAAATCAAATAATTTGTTCAGATTTAAACGTCATTAATTTAAAAAATGCTAGTAATGAATATGGCATAACTATAACTACTAACAACAATGAAGTCGCTAACAGTGCTGACATTTTAATTTTATCAATCAAACCAGATTTATACTCATCGGTAATTAACCAAATAAAAGATCAAATAAAAAATGATGTAATCGTTGTAACTATTGCTGCAGGAAAAAGTATTAAGAGCACTGAGAATGAATTTGGTAGAAAGTTAAAGGTTGTTAGAGTAATGCCTAATACACCGGCACTTGTTGGAGAAGGAATGTCTGCGTTATGTTTTAATGAAATGGTTACAGAAAAAGATATAAAAGAGGTACTGAACATATTTAATATTTTCGGCCAGACGGAGGTCATAAATGAAAAACTAATGGATGTTGTTACATCTATTAGTGGTTCTTCTCCAGCATATGTGTATATGTTTATAGAAGCCATGGCAGATGCTGCTGTACTTGGCGGTATGCCGAGAAAACAAGCTTATAAATTTGCGGCTCAGGCTGTATTAGGTTCTGCAAAAATGGTATTGGAAACAGGAATACATCCAGGTGAATTGAAGGATATGGTTTGTTCTCCAAGTGGAACGACGATAGAAGCTGTAGTAACGCTAGAAGAAAAAGGTTTAAGAACAGCTATCATTTCAGCTATGAAACGTTGTACGCAAAAATCTATGGAAATGTCTAGTTTAACTAGTAAGTGAGAAGCGAATTTATATAATATTTCAAATCTATTTAATGTAAAAGAAATATTATGAGGCTAGTTAATGACTAAGTAAATTTATATACAACACTAACGAGAAGAACAAACCTTATTTTAAAGGGGATACAGAAAATATGAGTAATTTACTAAAAAAGAAATCCGTTACACAATTGTTAGAGCATAATCAAAGCAAGACTTTAACGAAAACATTAGGAGCATTTGATTTAATTATGTTAGGGGTAGGCTCGATAGTTGGAACGGGTGTTCTTGTGTTAACTGGATTAGTAGCAGCAACAAATGCTGGTCCAGCAGTTGTTTTTTCATTTATACTTGCAGCAATTATATGTGGATTTATAGCATTATGTTACGCGGAAATTGCTTCTACACTCCCGGCGTCTGGTAGTGTATATACGTACTCATATGCAACAATTGGTGAGTTTGTTGCTCATCTAGTAGGTTGGTCATTGCTGTTAATATATATCGTGGCAACAGCAGCTGTCGCTGCTGGATGGACAGGCTATTTCCACAATTTAATAAAGGGATTTGGATTAGAGATACCTAAAGCTCTAGTAACGATTCCTTCGCATGGTGGTATTGTGAATCTACCAGCAGTAATTATTACATTGATATTGGCATGGATGTTATCTCGTGGTACGAGAGAAAGTAAACGAATCAATAATATAATGGTATTGATTAAAATTGGAATGATTTTGTTGTTTATTACGGTTGGTATATTCTATGTAAAACCAATGAACTGGATACCAATTGCACCATACGGTTTAAGTGGAGTTTTTACGGGTGGAGCAGCTATTTTATTCGCTTTTACGGGTTTTGATATATTAGCAACTTCAGCAGAAGAAGTAAAAGATCCGAAACGTAATCTTCCCATCGGTATTATTGCATCATTAATCATATGTACAATTATTTATGTTATGGTATGCCTTGTTATGACAGGAATGGTTTCCTATAAAGAATTAAATGTTCCTGAGGCAATGGCTTATGTAATGGAAGTTGTAGGACAAGGAAAAGTCGCTGGTGCAATTGCTGCAGGTGCTGTAATTGGCCTTATGGCTGTTATTTTTTCCAATATGTATGCGGCAACACGAGTATTTTTTGCAATGAGTCGTGATGGATTGTTACCGAAATCATTTGCGAAAGTTAATAAGAAAACTGGAGCACCCACTTTTATAACTGGATTAGCAGGAATAGGGAGCTCTATAATAGCTGGGTTTATTGATTTGAAAGAATTAGTTAATTTAGTTAATATCGGTAGTTTGGTGACGTTTGCGTTAGTTTGTCTATCAGTTATTATCCTTCGTAAATCACATCCAAATTTAAAACGTGGATTTATGGTACCTTTTGTACCTGTATTACCATGCGTTGCAATTGTATGCTGTGTGTTTTTAATGCTAAATTTACCGTTAAGGACATGGGTGTACTTTAGTATTTGGATTACTATTGGGGTAGTAGTATATTTCCTTTATTCGATAAAATACAGTAATTTAAATGAGGAAACGATCTCGAAATTACATGATAAAATTGCGAGATAATAACGATCGAAAATTTTATTAATAATCATATTGATAGTTGAGTAACATAGAAACAGTTTTTTGACATTTAGCAAGAGATAAAATAAGAGATGCTAGGGCAGCTAAGTACTTTTTTAGAAACCTTGCTTGTTTTTTACGATTTAACACTGCTAAGGAGAGAGAAGTATGAGTGAATTGCATTTTATGAGTATAGAAGAATTGGATAATAAATTGAAAAAATCTGACAGTGGTATTTATTTCATTAAAGACTATAATGACAATATTATTTATGTAGGCAAGGCTTTTAGTATAAAAAGTAGAGTATTAGCTCATTTTAATAGTTATTCCAATATTGAGGAATATGTACATTTATTTAATAAAGTAGCGTATCTCATTGAAGATAGTTTGTTAAAACGCTCTTTGTTACAAGTTACTTATATGATTAAATATAGACCAGTATTAAACAAAGAAGTACAAAAAGAATTCCCAGAGTTGTATACTCAATACATTAAGCAGACAAATAAAAAATCTATGTTGTTAGAAATTGATAAAGCTAAAGAAAAGGGGGATGAGTTAAAGAATAAATTAGTAAAATTAGTGGGTGGAAAAACTATGTTTTATGACATAATTTCTCTGTTAAACAATGGATATAACTATCATATCCTCGCAAAAGTATTGAGCATAGAACTTCAAACTTTAATTATAATGAAAGAATACCGAAAAAAATTCCCGATACCACATAATTATAAGAGGACAATAAAACATCAAGATATAATGTATGCTTTATCTGGAAAAAAGAATTTAAGTACTTCAAGGTTAAACACTTAACTTTAAAGTAGTAAATTCGTTGCTTTTGTAGCTTTTATTGTTATATTGAAATGCAATGTACATTTGTGTTTCAAATTTAATTGGTGGAATAAGGGGAGGGAAAGGGTTCCTATAAAAATACTGGAATAAATTAGGTTGATCATGCATAAATAGCATAATTAGGCACATGTTATTTATAAATATTCAAAGATACGAAAGTGATACAAATGAAATTCTTATTTCTGCTACTACAAGTACTATTGAGCAAATGAAGTATGAAATTGCTTTTGAACTAGGAGTCACACTGGGACCTGATACATCACATCATCTGCAAATGGTTCGGATCGGTGGAGAGATTACAAAACGCTTAGTTTGAATGGCTGAAAAACAGTTAACAGGTCAATACAGACTACACTAAGAAAATAATCCGTATATATACGGATTATTTTTCCTTTAATTTACAAAAAAATAAATTTCGAAATTGAAAAAACCTCTCAGATTCTTTTGTAATGATGTTTTTTAGTTATGTTAATGACGTAGGTATTGGAAGGTGATAAATTCGATACGAGCGATGTATGAACCCTTTAAAGAGTTTTGGTGTTATTTGCAATTTTAATTCCATAATACTTAAGCCGATATAATAAAATGTTTTATGTCTAAATCGATATAAAGGAATAGTTTTTAAGTGATATTTCTTTTT
Source organism: Bacillus cereus group sp. BfR-BA-01441 (assembly GCF_022663075.1). NCBI lineage: Bacteria > Bacillati > Bacillota > Bacilli > Caryophanales > Bacillaceae > Bacillus > Bacillus cereus group sp. BfR-BA-01441. The sequence continues at coordinate 156,726 of NZ_JAKUEU010000001.1, read as the reverse complement.
TATAGAATAAGCAAAACTTGATATTGTAGTAAGAATTGTTTTGATGTCAATTTACTGTGCACCTTGGTTATTGAAGTTTTTGGTTGATTAACAACTATTGTATTTGGAAATTAATAATAAGTTTATCTCGCTATTTGCCCGTAAAAGCCCGATTGGTGTGGGCTAATAATCAGTGGGGGATGAACAAAACCCCCACTGATTAAAGTTTCACTTTATGTGATGCGGTAATAAAACTAGCTAGTTTGCTATTTTTAGTATTTGTAAAGTCTATATATTTTTTCCTCTTTTGTGGAAAGTAAAACTAATGTTACGACCAGTAATATAGTGTCATTTTTTGAATATTCCATTCGTTTTTTATTTTTAGTTGATGAAAAGACCTTTCTCTCAATTAAATGTTTAATTGAATCCTTGAATTTCCTCTACCTTGTATTTTTCAAAGCATAGTGCTTCAAAAATAGCCGTATCGCTTTCATCTGTTTCCAATTTCACAACTTCTTTATTATCTTTTTCTAAAATTTGGAGCAAAATAGTTTTTCAGTTTCACATGTAAATTAGCAGTATTTATTTTTTTGAATTCAATTTGTATAAGTGATTGAATTGGAACTTTGACTGTTATTTCTTGCGGTGGTACAGTATCTCCTGTTACTTTCGCTTTATTTTAAATCTTTTTCCAGCTTGGTCCTCGCATTGACTACCACTGTATTTTGTAGTATTTCACTGTTTTCTCAAGTTCAATAATTATATCTTGTAGAATTAAGAAAAGAACTTAGCTTATTTCCTTTACTTATCTTATCTACTCTGATATTTAGATGCTAACTACAATTAAATAATATATGATTTTTATAAAAAAGATATAGTAATATTTTGTTGTGAATTGTACTAATTTGATATTTTATAGTATTATTTGTCGTGAATTATATCTAACAGAATATATTTTATAGATCTATAAAGGAGAATGTAATGAATACTTCTATCGATATACAACACTTGTGTGATCTTGCACATAAAGCATTTAATGCCCCTGTACATATTTTATCTGCAGACAGAAAAATTTTATATCATTCTACATCTGATAATGTTTGTAGTCCTTTTTATTCTTCAAAAGAAGAACATCTTACTGATATTTATCAAGAAAACGATCCCTTTAACTTGCCACTTTTCCGAAGTAACAACTATCTTGAAAATTTTGTTCTAATTCATATAGAAAATCATGATGATATTAAAGGGACTATTATAATCGGTCCTACTATACATCCAAAAGATTCAGATGATATGATCATAAAATTTCAGAAAGAATTTAAAGCAAATGATAACATTCAAGAAAGACTTGCCTATTATCAGTGTTTATCTGAGATTAAAAAAACTACATTAATTGATATGGGAATTTTATTACATTACATGATTTTCAATGAAAAGTTAGATGTAGATATTGTCTTGGAAAAAAATAAAGTACTAGAGGAAGTTCCTAATAAAATTGTGAAACCGGATTTATATATTTTAAAACGCCGACAAAACAAACCTAAAACGCACAATATGGCATTAGTAAATGATTTCTTTTCGACTATTAAAGAAGGAAATAAAAAAAAGTTAATACAGTATATGTATGCGGTTTCGCAAGAAGATGTTGAACTTATGCTAATAGAGGATCCGCTCAGGAATCAAAAAAACCTTGGAATTATTGCGATTACCTTAGCCACTCGATATGCAATAGAAGGAAACCTGCCACCAGATATTGCTTTTGCTCATAGTATTTTATATATACAAACCCTGGAACAATTAGATAATGTAGAATCTGTAAAGCGATTGTCAGGGGATGCTTTACGTACTTTTGCAGATCGTGTGAAAGAATACAATGCAAAAAAGTATTCTTACGCGGTTACTACATGTATAAAACATATTAATAAAAATGTTTACGATGGAATATCTCTGAATGAACTTGCTAATCATTTAGAAATTACGCCTACTTATCTGTCTAAACTATTTAAAAAAGAAATGGGAATTACTTTAAGCGAATATATTCAAAGGGAACGAGTGGAAGAAGCAAAGAAATTATTAACACTCACTACTTATTCGTTATCAGATATCTGTGCTTGGCTTAACTTTAATGACCAAAGTTATTTTATAAGAGTTTTCAAAAAAATCACTAGTATGACTCCTAGGCAGTACCGTGAAAAATATACAGTAATATAAGCTTGTTATCCGCTGTCTCCAATGTAAAGACTTAAACATGGGTATAAGTACCCCAAAAAATGAAAATTCACTAACCATTATTTTGCTAAAGAAAACAAAAAGACAGAAGGCTGCAAAGTGTTCCAAGGAAGCTTTGCAGCTTTTTTGTAATTTAAAACCTATGTTTATAACGATGATAAGTTTATAGACTAATATCTTCATACTGAATATTTGTTAATAATGATATTAGGATGTTTTGTGAAAAAATCAACAATATAACATATATTACTAAATATATCTACATTTTATGCAATTATACATAACTAAATAAAGGTAAAAAAGTATAAAAAGACCTATTATATTATTCTATAAGTATTTTTTCTAAAATAAAATTTCTTGGTTGAGCTAAAATAGTTATTTTTAACCGTATACACATTAATTTGTAATCATTACAATTACAGAAATGAAATTTATGAATAACTATATTTATATAATTTTTTTCGGGGCATATTTTTATTTAACAGTAAATTATCGAGCTTAATCGACAAAATTTTTCTATTTACGCATTAAAAATTTAATGTTTTAATGAACAACATAACTGGTATGACCAGACAGAAAGGAGAAGGTTACGCTAATAGGAATTATAGTGAAGTTGTAAGTAACATTATGTTGTTAATAATTTTCTAAATAGTAAATTTATTAACAAGAGGTTAAGAATCAAATTTGTAATAAACGTGTTCTAAGTTTCTGCATAACAAAAGTGAAGTTATTCCGCAATAAAAGTATAAGCAATGTACAGTATAATTTCACCTTTTGTTGTCTAGTAAGGAGCTTGCTGATAAAACTAAGAGTAATATTATTAAATTGAAATTAAACAATGTTATGACAAGATTAACTGTAAGCATTGATTTATTGATTCTCGCGGTTCTGTAAGTTAAACCGCAATTCTAGGGAAGAATTACTCATTTACTATTCATAGGGTGCTTGATTCAAATATAGTTAATAAATTTTTGTTATTTATATTTGAAAAAATAGAGTATCGAAATGAGAGGTAAGTAAAATCCTTACATCCTATTAGAAGTAAAAAATAACGATATTATCCTATCTGAAAGATTTCTCCTTCTTAACCAGTTTACAAAGAGAGAGGTCGTACAAGTTATATGAATTAAGTTATAAAAACAATGGTAAAGGAGTGTACGGAATGAAAACTAAAATAATTACAGGATTATTAGTCACATCCATTGTAACTGGAGGGAATATTCCTATCAATACTCTCGCAACACCAATCGTTCAAGCGGAAACTCAACAGGAAGGCATGGATATTTCCTCTTCATTACGAAAATTAGGTGCGCAATCTAAATTAATCCAAACGTATATTGATCAATCTTTAATGAGTCCTAATGTACAGTTAGAGGAAGTCACAGCTTTAAATACAAATCAATTCCTAATCAAACAAGATATGAAGGAATGGTCATCGGAACTCTATCCACAGTTAATTCTATTAAATTCAAAAAGCAAAGGATTTGTAACAAAATTTAATAGCTATTACCCGACATTAAAATCGTTTGTAGACAATAAAGAAGATAGAGAAGGGTTTTCGGATAGACTTGAAGTACTTCAAGAAATGGCTATGACGAATCAAGAAAATACGCAACGGCAAATCAATGAATTAACAGATCTTAAATTACAGCTTGATAAAAAATTAAAAGATTTTGATACCAATGTGGCAACTGCTCAAGGCATACTAAGTACAGACGGAACAGGAAAAATAGACCAGTTAAAAAATGAAATATTAAATACCAAAAAAGCAATTCAAAATGATTTACAGCAAATTGCATTAATACCAGGGGCTTTAAATGAACAGGGATTTGCTATATTCAAAGAAGTTTATAGTCTTTCAAAAGAAATTATTGAACCAGCTGCGCAAGCAGGGGTGGCAGCGTATAACAAAGGAAAAGAAATTAACAACTCTATTCTAGAAGCTGAGAAAAAAGCAGTGCAAGAAGCAACAGAGCAAGGTAAAACTGCTCTAGAGATTGAATCAGCAAAAAAAGCAGCTCGTGAAGCAATTGAGAAAAGCAAACAAGGTGAAATAGCAGCCGCAGCTGCAGCAAAAACACAAGAGTATGACCTGATGAAGGTCATTGATACCGAAAAGATTAAGAAAACATTTGGCGTTTTTGCTGAAGTAAATAAATTAACAGCAGAACAGCGAGCATATTTAGATGATTTAGAGAAACAAAATCAAAAAATATATGATTTAACAACGAAATTATCAATAGCTGATTTACAAAAATCAATGCTTCTTCTTACACAAAATGATTTGCATACGTTTGCAAATCAAGTAGATGTAGAACTTGATCTACTAAAGCGCTATAAAGAAGATTTAAATCTAATAAAAAATAGCATTACAAAATTATCTACTAATGTTGATACAACTAGCGAGCAGTCTCAAAAAGATACATTAAGACAATTAAAAAATGTAATAAGTTACCTTGAAGAACAAGTGTATAAATTTTAATATTGCGTTTTTTCGGAATTCATAAAGATTATAAGCATTTAGCGAAAGAAGGAGAATAGTCATGAAAAAATTTCCATTCAAAGTACTAACTTTAGCTACATTAGCAACTGTTATAACTGCTACTACCGGTAACACTATTCATGCATTTGCACAAGAAACGACCGCTCAAGAACAAAAAGTAGGCAATTATGCATTAGGCCCCGAAGGACTGAAGAAAGCATTAGCTGAAACAGGGTCTCATATTCTAGTAATGGATTTATACGCAAAAACAATGATTAAGCAACCAAATGTAAATTTATCTAATATCGATTTAGGCTCAGAGGGGGGAGAGTTGCTCAAAAATATTCACCTTAATCAAGAGCTGTCACGAATCAATGCGAATTACTGGTTAGATACAGCGAAGCCACAGATTCAAAAAACTGCTCGTAATATTGTAAATTACGATGAACAATTTCAAAATTATTACGACACATTAGTAGAAACTGTACAAAAGAAAGATAAGGCAGGTCTAAAAGAGGGTATAAATGATTTAATTACTACAATCAATACAAATTCAAAAGAAGTTACAGATGTGATTAAGATGCTACAAGACTTCAAAGGGAAACTATATCAAAATTCTACAGATTTTAAAAATAATGTTGGTGGTCCAGATGGGAAAGGTGGATTAACTGCAATATTAGCAGGTCAACAGGCAACGATTCCACAACTTCAAGCTGAAATTGAGCAACTTCGTTCTACTCAGAAAAAACATTTTGATGATGTATTAGCATGGTCAATTGGTGGTGGATTGGGAGCAGCTATTTTAGTTATTGCAGCTATTGGAGGAGCGGTAGTTATTGTTGTAACTGGCGGTACAGCAACACCGGCTGTTGTTGGTGGACTCTCGGCTCTTGGTGCAGCTGGTATCGGTCTAGGAACTGCGGCTGGTGTCACAGCATCTAAGCATATGGACTCCTATAATGAAATTTCTAATAAAATCGGAGAATTAAGTATGAAAGCAGATCGTGCTAATCAAGCAGTTCTTTCGCTTACTAACGCGAAAGAAACATTGGCATATTTATATCAGACTGTAGATCAAGCGATATTGTCTCTAACAAATATTCAAAAGCAATGGAATACAATGGGCGCAAATTATACAGATTTACTGGATAATATCGATTCTATGCAAGACCACAAATTCTCTTTAATACCAGATGATTTAAAAGCCGCTAAAGAAAGTTGGAATGATATTCATAAAGATGCAGAATTCATTTCAAAAGATATTGCTTTTAAACAGGAGTAGAACTGAAATTTAACACCTAAATTGGAGGAAAATGAAATGATAAAAAAAATCCCTTACAAATTACTCGCTGTATCGACGCTATTAACTATTACAACTGCTAATGTAGTTTCACCAGTAACAACTTTTGCAAGTGAAATTGAACAAACGAATAATGGAGATACGGCTCTTTCTGCAAATGAAGCGAGAATGAAAGAGACCTTGCAAAAGGCTGGATTATTTGCAAAATCTATGAATGCCTATTCTTATATGTTAATTAAGAATCCTGATGTGAATTTTGAGGGAATTACCATTAATGGATATGTAGATTTACCTGGTAGAATCGTACAAGATCAAAAGAATGCAAGGGCACATGCCGTTACTTGGGATACGAAAGTAAAAAAACAGCTTTTAGATACATTGAATGGTATTGTTGAATATGATACAACATTTGATAATTATTATGAAACAATGATTGAGGCGATTAATACAGGGGATGGAGAAACTTTAAAAGAAGGGATTACAGATTTACGAGGTGAAATTCAACAAAATCAAAAGTATGCACAACAACTAATAGAAGAATTAACTAAATTAAGAGACTCTATTGGACACGATGTTAGAGCATTTGGAAGTAATAAAGAGCTCTTGCAGTCAATTTTAAAAAATCAAGGTGCAGATGTTGATGCTGATCAAAAGCGTCTAGAAGAAGTATTAGGATCAGTAAACTATTATAAACAATTAGAATCTGATGGGTTTAATGTAATGAAGGGTGCTATTTTGGGTCTACCAATAATTGGCGGTATTATAGTGGGAGTAGCAAGGGATAATTTAGGTAAGTTAGAGCCTTTATTAGCAGAATTACGTCAGACCGTGGATTATAAAGTAACCTTAAATCGTGTAGTTGGAGTTGCTTACAGTAATATTAATGAAATGCACAAGGCGCTTGATGATGCTATTAACGCTCTTACTTATATGTCCACGCAGTGGCATGATTTAGATTCTCAATATTCGGGCGTTCTAGGGCATATTGAGAATGCAGCTCAAAAAGCCGATCAAAATAAATTTAAATTCTTAAAGCCTAATTTAAATGCAGCGAAAGACAGTTGGAAAACATTACGAACAGATGCTGTTACATTAAAAGAAGGAATAAAGGAATTAAAAGTGGAAACTGTTACTCCACAAAAATAGGGAAATATTAATTCTGTTGTAAAGTGAACTAAAACATAGAAAGTCTATGATTACACTGTTAAACAGAAAAGTAATAATTGATAAATCCTTATATAACAGAAAGGCGGAGTCTCATTAAAGACTTCGCCTTTCAATTATATATAAGTATGATTCGAATAAAAAATAACCTTGTAGTTTAATTGCTTTTTTAAAATTTGCAACAGAATCGGTTAATTTGAAGTAGATTATATACATTTTCTTTAATACTTAATGATTTGAAGGCTGCTAAAGAAAGTTCAAACGATACTGATAAAAGATGTAGAACTCATTTTGAAAGACATCGCTTTTTAATAAGATTAGAACTTGAAACCATACCTTATATAGGAGGAATACGAAATGATGAAAAAAACCCCTAATAAACTACTCGCTGTATCAGCGTTTATAACTATAACAACTACTTATGCAGTCATACCAATAGAAACTTTTGCAATTGAAATTGAACAAACGAACATTGAAAATATATCTCTTTCAGCAAATGAAGAACAGATGAAAAAAGCTTTGCAAGATGCTGGTTTATTTGCAAAAGCTATGAATGAATACTCTTATTTGCTAATTAATAATCCAGATGTGAGTTTTGAAGGAATAACTATTAATGGAAATGCAGATTTACCTAGTAAAATTGTACAAGATCAAAAGAATGCAAGAGCACATGCTGTTACATGGAATACACAAGTAAAAAAACAACTTTTTGATACATTGACAGGCATTATAGAATACGATACAAAATTTGAAAATCATTATGAAACATTAGTAGAGGCGATCAATACTGGAAATGGAGATACTTTAAAAAAAGGGATTAAAGATCTACAGGGAGGAATTCAACAAAATCAAAAGTCTGCAAAAGCATTAATAGAAGAATTAATGCAATTAAAAAATGCTATTGGAGAAGATGTTAGAACATTTGGAAGTCATAAAGAGACATTGCAATCGATTTTAAAAAACCAAGGTGCTGATGTGGAGGCGGACCAAAAGCGTCTAGAGGACCTTTTAGGACAAGTAAAATATCAGAAAGACATAGAATCTAAGGGGTTAGACATGGTGAAAATCCCCTTTATTCCAACCTTGATTGCTGGTGGCATAATGATAGGTGATGCAAGAGGTAAGTTAGGTTGGCTAGAACCTGAATTAGCAAAATTGCGTCAGACTGTAGATTATAAAATAACATTGAATCGTGTAGTTGGAGTTGCATTTCATAATATTAGTGATATGCATAGTATGCTTGATAGTGCTATCACTGCTCTTACTTATATGTCTACGCAATGGGAGGATTTAGATTCTCAATATTCGGGTGTACTGGGACATATTGATAAAGCTGATCAAAAAGCTGATCAAAATAAATATAAATTCTTAACCCCTAGCTTGAATGCAGCGAAAAACAGTTGGAAAACATTAAAAACAGATGTTGTCACTTTGCAAGAAGGGATAAAAATTGCAGAGAAAAAAGAACAGGATTTTTTGAATCAGCTTCGTCCATCAAACGTTTTCTACTTTTATAAAAAGATTCATAACGCATACACTTTTGAAATAAAGACTGGAACAAATGCGCCAAATGCGTCTTATAAAGTTATGAATTTAACTAAAAACACTGTTCATAATATGTGGAGTGGAGGGGCTAATACTAACATGTGGGCTGATTGGCTTTCATTCAATCCAAATGATGAATTTGCGGTAGTAGCAGTAGTGGATGGTAAAGAATATGTTGTGTATAAAGACAAAGTACAAAATATAATGAACTGAATCTGAAAGTAACGAAGTAATTGGAGCTGGACAATAAACTAGACAACAAGTTAATTGAAAAATTGTAATGGTATATTTCTCCTTATGTCCTAGAATACTTAGCTCAAGAAAAAGTAAATATTGAACCAAGGCGTTACTTGCATTATGTGTATGGTTTTACCGAAAGGTTTCAAGTACATTACCCATACAATTATGTAGTTATCCTGAAGCATCTACAGGTGTTCTTATCGACCTTGAAGAACTACTTAGCTTCCTAAGTGGAGTGATTTTATGCAAAATTAAGTGAACGTTTTTGTACATAGATTAGTTGACATTCATATAGATTTTTTCCATTTTCAAAGATAGTTTTGTTTTTTATGTTATTTTTCAAAAATTACTGCTGAAATTTCTATATTCATGACTCAGTATATAATCATTGTTTGATGAAATGACATACCACGTCCCTTAGAGTTTCATACGTATTACGATAACTTAAAGAAAAAAGATAATAGTAGTCAACGGTTACTATTATCTTTTTTGAACTATTTTTCATTAAAATATCCCATCTGCTGTGTTCCTTATTTACTTTTCCAGATTTTATCCTAGTTTAAAATTTATGCATTTGAACTGTTTATACAATTTGTAGGATTTTTAGCTTTTTTGTCGAATACACTTAATGCAAGGAGGGACATTACATGATTATTAAAGATTATTTCATCAACCTTTCTATTTTTTCTTTATTAGTTAGCGCAGCAATATTTATTCAAGTGTTTACAATTAATTCTAGTCGATATTTCGAAAAGCTCTATGGAGGGATTATTGCAGTTACGTTAATGTTCTTTTCTTTTCCATACATGGGATTTTCCTACGATCTTCGAGTTGTTCCTCTTATTCTATCTTTTATTTACTTTGGTCGTATTGCTGGTTGGATTACGCTAATTAGCATAATATTAATGCGTATTTTTTACATTGGAGAGTATTGGGAACCTCCTGTGATTGCTTATTTATGTATGGGGATTCTATTTTCTACTTTTAAAACTTATTTTAAAAAACTACATCCTTTTAAAAGTGCATCGTTATATTTTTCTGTTTTTATTGGAATAAAGTGGTTAGTTGGCGTATTATTTAATACTACATTACTTTACACAGGAGGCCTATTATATATAGCGTTAGGACTTTTAATTGGGCTATTTCTTATGGAAGCCTACCAGAGATTGTATTATTTAACACAGGACTTATCTAAAATGAATCGAGAATTAAAAAAATCGAAGCAAGAACTTACAGATACCGTACATGAGCTTCAAGGAGGAATTTTTAAATTTAAAAAAGTGGATAAGCACTTTATACACACTTTATGTGATGGACAGTTTTATTATCAAAACGGATTTTATTCTGAACAGGTGGTAGGAAAAAGCTTACGTACTATTGATGCTTCTATTATTCCTCCACATTTAGTTCCACAATTGATGAAGTACTATCTCCAGGCATGGGAAGGAAAAGAAATTATATTTGAATTACCTTGGCCAAATGATAAAACTATTATTCTTATTGCGCTTAGGCCAATTAAACGAAATGGACAAGTTATTGAAGTTGTTGGTTCTACAGTTGATATAACCGAAAGGAAAAAGGTAGAATCAGAATTAAGCGCTACCAAAGAATTATTAGAATCATTTATAAAGCATAATCTAGATGCTATTACCATTTCTGATCGAGAAGGGCATATTTTACAAGCCAATAAAGCTTATGAAAAGATATTTGGGTGGTCATCACAAGAAATCATAGGTAAGAGATTACCTTGTGTACCGGATTTTTTAATGGAAGAATCGCTCGAAAATATTCAGAAAATTCTAACAGGAGAATCGGTGGTTACTAGATTAGAAACTGTTAGACAACGGAGTGATGGGAGTCTTCTTGATATCAGTCTGACAGTTTCTCCTATACTAGATGTAAGAGGAAATGTGATAGCTTTATCAGCAATATGTAGAGACATCTCTGAAAGAAAACAAGCAGAAAGAGAACGGCATCGATTACACCAGCAATTAAGAGATAGTGAAATGAAGTACCGTGCACTAATCGAACAAGCAACTGATGCGGTATATGTAGTAGAGCTGAATGAAGATAATGCTCCAAGTCGATTTATTGAGGTAAACCCTGTTGGGTGTAGAAGATTTGGATATAGTAGAGAAGAGTTGCTCTCATTATCATTTTCAAATATAGTACCACAAGATTCTCAAATAATCGTAAGGTTATTAGAAAAAATTAAAAAAGGACAAACTTCCTTCACTTTGCAAGATGAATATGTTTTCCCAACAGGAAAAGTAATAACAACTGAGTTTAGTGTTCGTGTTTTTAACTTAAATGGTAAAAAAGTTTTTCTAAGTATTTCTCGTGATATCACTGAACGGCTAAAAACAGAAGAATTATTACGAAAATCTGAAAAACTTGCTGTTGTAGGACAATTAGCGACTGTAATGGCTCATGAGATTAATAATCCATTAACTGCAATGAAAGGGTTCATGCAATTACTAAAATCAACGGAAAATGAGAATAATCAGGGTTATATTAATATAGTATCATCAGAGATTGAGCGTATAGAGAGCATAACAACTGAATTTATGGCGGTAGCCAAACCACAGGTAGTAAAAATGCAACCTAATAACATTAGTGTGCTAATGGATCAAGTTGTAATGCTACTACAACCTCAAGCAATGATGCATAATATAAAATTTAGAATCGATCTTAACCCTGGTATTCCATTGATTTCATGTGAAGGAAATCAATTAAAACAAGTATTTGTTAATATATTAAAAAATGCAATTGAATCTATGCCGATGGGAGGGGAAATTCTGATTCAAATAAATATACTTGATAATAATCAAGTAAGCATTCGTTTTATCGATCAAGGGTGTGGGATTCCAAAAGAACGTATACCATACCTCGGAGAACCTTTTTATAGTATTAAAGAAGAGGGGATTGGCTTAGGATTAATGATCTGTTATAAAATCATTGAAACACATCAGGGAAAGATATTTATTAAGAGTGAAATGAATAAGGGGACTACAGTTGAAGTCACTCTCCCTATTTGTACACTTCAAAATTAAGATATTCTCTTACTGAAATTTTTTAAGAAACCATACAGAATGTAATGCCAATGTTACTTAATGAAATAATAAAGAGAAGAACACTGGTAAATGTACCCTATAGAATAGACACTTGAAAAAGCCTGTTATAAAAACATCCTTTCTTTAGAACCAAAAGAAAGGATGTTTTTAATATTGTAATTTTTCTTGGAGACATTTCAAATTTTTACTTGTAATACATTTTTTAACTAATTTTGGTTAAGTTAGTTAAAAAGGCATTATTTTTAAGGAGCATATTGACATATAAATATCCCTCATTTTTAAAATAGAAATTTCTAAAAACTATATATAGGTTCTTTTTGAAAGGAAGGGTATTATCAATTGAAACCACATGAAAAAGTACCTGTTCACTCTATAAAATCTTTGCAGGAATTAATGCAATTACTAAAAAAATCTAAAGATTTTATAACGTTGGAGATCGCTTCAAACAAATCCTCTATAGTCATTTCATATTTTAGAACCTTAATCGATGTAAATATATTTCATGAAGAGGTTTTAACTTATATAAAAGAGAAGAGCTTCGATTCATTACAAGATATTCGGTCTGTCTTACCCTTTGAAAATTCAAAAATAACAAATCAAATGGAAGATATTCAGGATAGTATTTTAAACGGCTATATACTTATTCAGTTCGATACAGATAAATTAAATGGCTTGTTAATCAATGTGGCAAAGAAAGAAAAAAGAGATATTACAAAAGCTGAAATTGAATACAATATCGTGGGTCCACAAATCGCGTTTGTTGAAGATTTAGATGTAAACTTAAATTTAGTACGTAGAAAGCTTCCAACACCTTATTTACAAATGAAGGAATTGAAAGTAGGCTCTCTATCTAACACAACCGTTGCGATTGTATATATTGAGGGAATTGTAAATGATCAAAATCTACAAGAAATTATAAAAAGGGTGAGTCTAATAAAAACAGACCACGTTTTGGATAGCACGTATTTGATGCAGTTAATTGCAGACAACCCGAATTCTATATTTCCTCAATTTTTGAATACAGAACGACCAGACCGTGTAGCAGCTGTATTGGCAGAAGGGAAAATTGCACTTTTTGTAGATGGCTCACCTTATGCAATCACTCTTCCAACAACATTAATTGACTTTTTTTCTACGACAGAAGATTACACCATGCCTTGGATTATTGCCTCTTTTTTTCGTCTATTAAGGCTTTTTGCTTTTATGTTTTCTGTCTTAACGACTCCATTATATGTTGCAATCTTAACATATCATTACGAGCTTATTCCAAAAGAACTTCTTGAAACGTTAATCATATCGAGAAGTAAAGTACCTTTTCCTCCATTAATTGAAGCGCTTTTTTTAGAAATAACGATTGAATTACTGAGAGAAGCGGGGGCACGTTTACCAACTAAAGTGGGTCTAACTGTCGGTATAGTAGGTGGTATTGTAATTGGACAGGCATCTGTAGAGGCAAGTCTTACAAGTAATGTACTTATTATTATTGTTGCACTTTCAGCTCTTAGCTCATTTACAGCACCAATATATCGAATTGGTAATACAATTCGAGTAATTCGTTTTCCTTTTATAATATCTGCACACCTGTTGGGTTTATTAGGAATTGTTTTAACAAGCTCTTTGCTTTTAGCACGTTTATTACGTACAGAATCATTAAGACGTCCTTATTTGTTTCCTTTTTATCCTACACGCCCTACAGATTGGAAAGACAGCATTATCCGTTTGCCGATCTCAGCGATGTTTCGACGTCCTATTTTTTCAAGATCTAAACAGCGTTTTCGTTTTAATCCAGAAGAGGTAGAGAAAAATAAAATTAAATCACGAAATGATTTTGATGATTGAAATTAACAGGGAGGAGCATTATGAAACAGATCCCAATTGAGTATCAAGTCTCTCCATATATGGTGTTTTTTTTAATTATTACTATACAGATGGGGGTTGGTATGCTTGGTTTTGAAAGGATTAGTGCAAAATTAGTTGGAAATGATGCGTGGATTAGCACGCTGCTTTTTGGAATATCTGTTAATCTTATGATTTGGATCATATATCAGATTTTAAATCAGGGTAATGGAGATATCATTGCAATCAATCAAGACGTACTTGGAAAATGGATTGGTGGATTGTTCAACTTCATTTTTTTATCTTATATTGTATTGTTAGGTGCAACAACACTACATACCTATATCGAAGTAGTACATGTTTGGATGTTTCCTTCCATTTCATCTTGGATTATAGCAGGGGCTTTTTTGGGTCTATGTTATTACATTGTGACTGGAGGATTTCGTGTAGTTGCTGGAATCGGCTTCTTTGGAATCGTTATCCCAAGCATTCTAATCTTCACATTTTTTTATCCTTTGCAGTATGCAGATTTCCAAAATTTATTTCCAATTGCACAGCATTCATTCCTAGAAATTATGAAAGGAATGAAAGGAAATATGTTTAGTTTTTTTGGATTTGAAATGTTATTGTTATACTACCCATTTATTAAAAAGGCAAGAACGTCTCAAAAATATGCGCACTATGCAAATTTAGTAACGACTATTGTCTACACATACCTTATGATTTTAACTCTTGCGTTTTTTAGTGAAAAACAACTAGCGAGCGCGATATGGGCATATTTAAGCATGATTAAAATTATACAATTTCCCTTTATAGAGCGGTTTGAATACATTATTGTTTCTGTTTGGGCTTTTTTTATATTACCCAATGTTTCCTTTACATTATGGGGAGTAAGTCGTGGTATAAAAGAGGCACTGGGAATAAAGCAAAAATATGTTTTGCCAGTTATCATCCTGTTCATCTTTGTTTTATCATTTTTCTTGAATAACCGTAATAAAATTAACTTATTAAATACTTGGACAGGTCAAATTGGCTTTGTATATATATATGTATACCTACCTATATTATGGCTAATTCAAACCGCCAAAATAAAGTTAAGGAGATAAACATGAAGCGATGGATACTTTTCCTTATAGTAAGTGTCTTCTTAATAGGTTGTGCTAAAACGAAAATTGTGGATGACATTGACTTAGTTCAAGTTGCGGCATATGATACCGAAGCAAAAGGTAAGCTAAAAGGAACCTTTGCGATTTCAGCTTATAAAGGAGGCGGGGAAGGTGAAACGAAAATCTATTCAGCATCAGGCCAGACTGGTAGAGAAGTTCTTGCAAGAGCATCCGAAAAATCTTCTGGACCTCTAGAGTTGGGGCAATTGCGTGTTATTATATTTAATGAAAAAATAATTGATAAGGGAATGCAGGAAATTTTAGAGACTTTGAACCGAAATCCTAGTGTAGGAAATGCAATTTATTTAGCAATTACAAATGTAAAAGGGGAATCACTATTAAAGGGGAATTATTCTGAAGAAAAAGAAATTGCTTCCTATCTATCCTCTTTACTGGAGCAAAATATGGATAATGGAACGCAGCCAAAAACAAATTTTTTTATGTTTTTAAACCAACTTAATGATGATGCGAGAGATTCATATTTACCGATAATATCTAAAAAAGGTAATGTGTTGGAGTTAGATGGAATAGCACTTTTTAAAAGATGTAAAATGGTTGATAAAGTAAACCCTAAAGATTTATTTGTATTTAAATTGTTGACAGATAATTTTAAACAAGGTACATACCAATTCAAACTACCTGGTTCCTCAAATACTTACGCCACGATAGAGAATATAAAAGCTAGAACAAAATATAAGATGGAGGGGAATAGTAAGCATCCATTCGTAAATGCTCATATTCAAGTTAAAGCTGAAATTCAAGAATTTACAAAAACAAAAAATCTAGATAATCCTAAAGAAATAAAAAAATTAGAAAAAATTATGGAAAAAGAAATAGAAAAAAAAGCAACTACATTGATAAAGAGATTTATTAAAAAAGACACAGATCCTATAGGACTTAGAAAGCTTGGTAGAACTCACGTAAGAAAATGGAACAGTCAAGAATGGGAAGAATCCTATAAACATTTACGTTTTCGTGTAACAGCTGATGTAAAAGTAACCCAATCTGGTGTTACAGAATAAATCAAATAAGATATGGAAAATTTTAATAAAAAAATATAGTCTCGCAGGAGATTAGGGAGAAGAGAAACGATTAACAAAGAATTTCATAAACATTAAGATGCTTTGTTAATCGTTTTTATACCTGTAGCTTTATCACTTATAGTAATCATAATTATAATAAAAGAACACCGAAATAAATTCCCGATACCACATAATTATAAGAGGACAATAAAACATCAAGATATAATGTATGCTTTATCTGGAAAAAAGAATTTAAGTACTTAAAGGTTAAACACTTAACTTTAAAATAGTAAATTCGTTGCTTGTAGCACTTCAATTAGACTGTGTCCCCGAAAGTTAGAAAGGTCAGTTTATTAAATAGCCTCTAGGGAATGAGCCTAGTACAATACTGGATTCATTTCCTTTTATTTTTCCTTGATTCTTTCATGATTATAGTACTTTATATACTTTGCTAATTCTTGTTTAAATTCTGTTATACTTTCAAATTCTTTCGATACAGAAATAGACATACAAAAACGCCATTCTTTCTTATAAATCTACAGAAAGAATGGCGTATTCTTCAAAAGTGAGTTCCTTTATTGAAAAGTTTTAGTTCTATATGACAGATAAAAGGGCAAGCAACGCTAAAATAGCGAGAAATCCTTGTTTTATGATAATTGATTTATTGGATGTGAAACCTCCGAAAATAGCTGCTACCACTATACAAATGATGAAAAATAATTGAATCATATAACCAATGGGATTGTTTCCAAGTATAAGTCCCCGAATGAGGCCAGCTGCTAAGAATTCATTATATAAACCGTTTGCAAATTAATTGTCTAAGTATTTCTAAGTTTAAAGAGTACAGTGTCTTCGTTTTTTATTGAATCAACTTTTACATGTTGGTTCAATATTTTCTATTCTCTTGGAACTTAGTTCTCGTTTACTTCTCACAAAAGCAATAAAATCTATTATCTCTTCTGTTGACAGTGCTTCTCCATCTATTAAAAGTGTTGGATCTGGATCGTTTAGGAGTCTTGTAATATCAATTACATCTTTGTTTTGATGTGAATGTTCAATTCGGCCTAATATATAATCTACAGATGTATCAAATAAATCGGCTATTTTTGATAAAGATTGTAATGAAGGTAATCTATAACCATTTTCATACCCGGCATAGGTGCTTTTCGCAATCCCAAGTCGATCTGCTGTCTCTTGTAAGGACCATTTTTGATTTTTTCTTAATTTAGATAAACGTTCCAGCATTCGTCTCATACCCCATCTAATTTTATTAAATTAATTATAACATAGAAAAAGAATCAAGAATAGAAAAAAAGTACGCGTATTGAATACAAAATCTTGATTAATTCAAATTAAGTTCTATAATGATAAATATAAATACGCATTACGCGAACGCTATATCGTTGTTTATTTTATGGAGGGGTTGTGTATGAAGAAAATTTTATTACTTGCAACTGGTGGGACAATTGCATCTGTGGAGGGGAATGAGGGGCTTGTTCCAGGATTGTCCGCTGAGGAATTATTGAATTATTTTTCGAAGTCTTCTCGAAACTTAGAAATAGATTGCAAAATCTTAATGAATATTGATAGTACCAATATGCAACCTGAGCACTGGAAAGAAATAGCTAATGCTGTTTTTAATCACTATGATGACTATGACGGGTTTGTGATTACACATGGAACGGATACGTTAGCTTATACATCTTCTGCGTTATCTTATATGCTGCAAGGTTTAAGAAAACCAGTTGTTTTAACAGGTTCACAAGTACCTATTAGTTTTAAAAAGACAGACGCAAAGAAAAATGTAGCTGATGCTCTTAGGTTTGCCTGTGAGGATGTTGGCGGTGTGTTTATTGTTTTTGATAGTAGGGTGATTATTGGGACGAGAGCAGTTAAAATGCGAACAAAAAGTTATGATGCATTTGAAAGTGTGAATTATCCATATGTTGCTGAGGTAAATGAAGATGAGGTGAAATATCATTGGAAGCCAACTTCCTCACATAGTGAACTTTCAATAAATACTAATTTATGTACGGATGTTTTTCTTATGAAATTGTATCCAGGTACAAAGCCTGAGGTATTTGATTGTTTAAAAGATTTGTATAAAGGGATTATTATTGAAAGTTTTGGAAACGGTGGATTACCTTTTGAAGGAAGGAACTTGCTTTCGAAAATTCAAGAGTTGACTGAAATGGGGATTGCTGTAGTGATTACTACTCAATGCCTGGAAGAAGGAGAAGACATACTTCTCTATGAAGTAGGACGGAAAGTGGCGCAACATCAAGTAATATTGTCTGGAGATATGAATACGGAAGCCATCATAGCAAAATTGATGTGGGCGCTTGGGAAAACTAATAAATTAGAAGAGATTAAAAAAATTATTGAAGAGCCTTTAGCCTACGATTTAACAATAAAATCTGATAAGGATTGGTAATGACTTCATATGATTTATTTAGGTTTTACATTTAATATGGGGGAGAAATTAAAATGGCAATGACAAACAAGAACGTGCGAGTGGAGAATGATTTTTTGGGAGGAAAGGAATTACCTATTGAGGCATATTACGGAATTCAGACTTTACGCGCTGTTGAAAATTTCCCGATTACAGGGTATAAAATTCATGAAAGTTTAATTAGAGCGTTCGCAATTGTAAAAAAAGCAGCAGCGCTTGCGAATACAGATGTAGGAAGATTGGAATTAAACAAGGGCGGTGCGATCGCAGAAGCTGCTCAAGAAATTCTTGATGGAAAATGGCATGATCATTTCATCGTAGATCCAATCCAAGGCGGAGCGGGTACTTCAATGAACATGAATGCAAATGAAGTCATTGCCAATCGTGCTCTTGAATTATTAGGGATGGAAAAGGGAGACTATCATTATATTAGTCCAAATAGTCATGTAAACATGGCGCAATCAACAAACGATGCATTCCCAACAGCGATTCATATCGCTACATTAAACGCATTAGAAGGTTTATTACAAACGATGGGTTATATGCACGATGTATTTGAATTAAAAGCAGAACAGTTCGATCATGTGATTAAAATGGGTCGTACACATTTACAAGACGCTGTGCCAATTCGCCTTGGACAAGAATTTAAGGCGTACTCTCGTGTACTTGAACGTGATATGAAACGAATTCAGCAATCACGTCAACACTTATATGAAGTGAACATGGGAGCAACTGCAGTTGGTACAGGCTTAAATGCAGATCCAGAATACATTGAAGCAGTTGTAAAACATTTAGCTGCAATTAGTGAACTACCACTAGTTGGTGCAGAAGACTTAGTAGATGCAACGCAAAATACAGATGCATACACAGAAGTATCTGCAGCACTGAAAGTATGTATGATGAATATGTCTAAAATTGCGAATGACCTTCGCTTAATGGCATCAGGTCCACGTGTTGGTTTAGCAGAGATTATGTTACCAGCTCGTCAACCAGGTTCATCTATTATGCCAGGGAAAGTAAACCCTGTTATGCCAGAAGTTATTAATCAAATTGCGTTCCAAGTAATAGGTAATGATCATACAATTTGCCTTGCTTCAGAAGCAGGACAATTAGAATTAAACGTGATGGAACCAGTACTTGTTTTCAACTTACTGCAATCGATTAGCATTATGAATAACGGTTTCCGTGCCTTTACAGATAATTGCTTAAAAGGAATTGAAGCGAATGAAGATCGCTTAAAAGAGTATGTTGAGAAAAGTGTAGGAATTATTACAGCCGTGAACCCTCATATCGGTTATGAAGCAGCAGCTCGCGTTGCGAAAGAAGCAATTGCAACAGGCCAATCCGTTCGAGAACTTTGTGTGAAAAATGGTGTATTGTCACAAGAAGACTTAGAGTTAATTCTAGATCCATTCGAAATGACACATCCAGGGATTGCAGGAGCAACTCTTTTAAAGAAAAATTAAAAGAAGAGGGGGGACAAGTCCCTCCTCTTTGTTTACAATATAGGGATTTTATATGTGAATAGAGGTAGGGAGATTATAAGTAAGTAACAGTGGCGTTTAATAGTTCATAGAAACAAAATTAAGAGGAGCAGCAATATAATCAACATCACTTTTAAGTTAGTTAACATTGTTATCGTGTCCGCTATTTGGTTACTTAATACTTTAATTCATGTTTTTACCAATTATTTATTACCTCAAAATGCAAAGTTTTTGAAAATAACTATTTTAGATGTGAGATGAAAATAGGGGATAGATACTTAGCATTTAATAAAAAAAGATAAGATTACGAAATGTAATCTTATCTTTTCATTAAGAATAATGAATTGTAGCTTTAAGGCTTCAGAATGACTTTTATACAGTCGTCTTCACGATTATTAAAAATCTGATAACCATAACTCGCTTCTTCAAGGGGAATTTTGTGTGTAATAATCTCTTTTGGATCAAATTCTTTATTTGTTATTTTTTCAAATAGTTCCGGCATAAAATGAATGACAGGTGCTTGTCCCATTTTAAGATTAATATTTCTAACCCAAAATGCACCGAGTGGAAAGGCGTTATAATTGCCACCATAAACGCCGGTCATTTGAACCGTTCCATATTTTCTTACGGCTTTCGTAGCGATTTGAATAGGACCGAGAGTTCCACCTTGTAATTTTAATTTTTGTTCCAGAAATTCTAGAGGCGATTTTTTTCCATCCATCCCCACACAATCAATAACTACATCAGCACCGCCACGTGTAATTTCCTTTAAATGTTCTCCCATATCGGGGAATTTTGTAAACTCAAATACCTCAACATTGTTAATCTTTTTTGCATAATTCATCCGATAATCTAAGTAATCCACTGCAATTACACGTTTAGCACCTTGCATCCAAGCGAATTTTTGTGTCATTAATCCAACAGGTCCACAACCAAGGACGATAACAGTATCACCTGGCTTAACGCCTGCGTTTATTACACTCCAATAGGCTGTTGGTAAAACATCTGATAGAAATAGTAGGGATTCATCTTCAAGTTCGCATGATTCCGGTATAACAAATGGAGTGAAATTTCCAAAAGGAACTTTTAAATATTCTGCTTGTCCGCCCGGATGATTACCAAATTTCTCTGTATAACCAAAGTATCCACCAGAATCGTAATGAGGGTTTGAGTTATCACATTGACTTTCCATTTCATGTTGGCAATAGAAACAATGTCCACAAGAAACGTTGAATGGGATGACAACACGATCGCCTTTTTTCACTTTAGTGACATCTGGCCCGACTTCTTCAACGATTCCCATTGGTTCATGGCCGATAATGTATCCTTGAGGTAAGGGCATGTTGCCTTGATATAGATGTAAATCAGAACCGCAAATAGCGGTTGAAGTAATTTTTACAATAATATCATCTTTTTTCTCTAATTTTGCATCATCCACTTGTTTAACCTGTACTTGGTTTGGTCCTTGATAGGTTACAGCTTTCATCTCATATCTCCTTTTGGATTATGTCTCAAAACATAATTTTATTTAATCTCTTGGTGAAATAGAAATCTTTCTTTTGTTTACTGAAGGGAATTAGAAAGTATACATAGTGTTGTTATGAAAGTATGTTATATCAGTTATTCTTTCTTATATGTTTTGCCCTACTTTAAGAAAAAAATCAATTTTTATTCATAATCTAATTTCCATAAAAAGGATAATTATTATTTCATAATTTGTAGCATATTAAAAACATCGGAGGTGAAACAATATGGGAAAAAATAATAGTGGAAGTCGTAATGAAGTATTAGTTCGAGGCGCTGAACAAGCTCTTGATCAAATGAAATATGAAATTGCACAAGAGTTTGGTGTACAACTTGGTGCAGATACAACAGCTCGTTCAAACGGATCTGTTGGTGGTGAAATTACAAAACGTTTAGTAGCAATGGCAGAACAACAACTTGGTGGTAGAGCTAACCGCTAAGTAAATTGGCTTAAAATATAGCAAATATGTAAATCAATTTCTTTTGTGTATTCATAAAAATAAAAAACCTTATATTAAACAGATTCTCACTCAAAGATTATTGATAATCTTCTTTCATAATCTTTGAGTATTTAATTTGTAAACTACTTTCCTAAACAATAAACACGCAGTGTTGGAAAGGTGTTTTCCATGCATAGTAGAAAATCTTTTGCAGGAAAAAGCATACTTAAAAATTTGATTTCAATATTGAAATCAATATTTATTATGATATTTTCGAAAGGTAGGAATTTAAAAATGGGTATATTAAGTGGAAATCCTCAAAATGAACCTTTACATTACGGAGAAGTATTTGACATTTGGAGTTATCTTCTTGCTGCACAGGGTGCAATTGCAAGCCATCAAGTGTTTATGAATCACACAGGTGATGAAGATTTGAAGAAGTTTTTAGAAGGCTTAATTGAAAATGATATGAATTCGGAAATAGAAGAATTAAAAGCTCTTTTAAAGATTAATGGGGTCGCTTTACCGCCTGCTCCTCCAGAACGACCAGTTGCATCTATTGAAGACATTCCTCCGGGAGCGCGTATTAATGATGTTGAAATTGCTGCAGCTGTTTCTACAGGATTAGCAGCTGGACTTGTGACATGTAGTCAAGTAATGGGAAAATGCCTTCGAGAAGATGTAGGCATGTTATTCGGACAATTTCATATGAAAAAAGCGCAGGCAGGTGTAACTCTGCTACGTTTAAGTAAGAAAAAGGGATGGGTAGTTCCACCTCCATTACATGTAAGAAATTCTGACCAAGCGTAATAAACAAAAATAAAAAAGTGGCGTTGGCCACTTTTTTATTTTTTAGGTGTATCCTCAAGCTTGGACTTATTTATTGTGGAAGAATCCATATATTCATCTGATATCTCCATAGCGTATTTATCATGGGGAATATGATTATGTTCTCTTAATTTATTGTCATTACGCAGTACTAACTTCTGCATATAAATATGGAAGAAAACTTCTATTCCGCCAATAATTAAAGCAGCTAAAAATGAAGAAAATCCAATATTACGAGTAGCATCTAAATTAGTAAACAAGGATGTTAGTAACCAAGTTCCGAAAAAGCTTAAGCCGAAATCTGCCATTGTAGCAATCGCATTTCCGTATTTAGGTAAAATGAAGAGATCTCCGATTAAATAGGCAGTTCCCGTAAGGAAAAGAGAAATTAATAATACTTTAGGAATTGAAATGCCTTGAAAGATACTGAGCATGATTAGCAATACTGCAGTTATCGCTGTGTACTTAATTAATAAGGCAACAATATGTTTCATTATTTTCCTCCATTGTTTAAATGTATATGGAATACAATATTTCATTAAAAACGGATTATGCTTTTATATAGCGTAACCCGTTTTAATCACCCTTTAATGGTAAGAGGTACAACCTGGGTAAGAAGCAGGCTTATACTATGGATAGTATTTGCGGAATATCGAGCTTTATTCACAAAGGATAGTTCCATTCTTATAATAGAGAGGTTGCCTAAGTACAGTTTTTTTCATATTAAACTTAATATTTTTTGGTGTTTTGATTTTGTATCATATTCTGATTCGTTAATATAAAAATAAACAAAGTATTCCCGCGTTTAATGCATCTTTTTATCTATATATTTTCCGTAATCAGGTACAGCAATTTTATCAAATTCTTGAACGAGTGTTTTGAGGCTTGTTGATAGCAATTCACCCGACATCGGTATTCCATGTCCAGTAACAGCGGTTAGAGGCTTTAACTTCTCTAGCTTAAGAACTGACTCTTTAGCGGCTTTCCAGTCTGTTGTTAAATAACGAGGCGGACCGCTTATTTCCTGTTCTTGAGTTATGACTTTATATAGATACTCCTGTTTCACTGTAACAAAAGCGTCCCCAGCAATTAAAGTTCGGTCTTTTTCTCGGAATAATGAAATATGCCCTGGAGTATGTCCTGGTGTATGAATCCATCTAAACTCTGGCATATGGGGAACACTTCCATCGGTAGGTAGCGCTTTTACGTTATTTCCTAAGTCAATTGGTTCGTTTGGGAACAGAGGAGACATTTTCGCTACCATACCACCTTCAACTGTAGGGTCTGGTTCTGGATAGCTTTGTTGTCCAGTCAGGAACGGTAGCTCCATTTGATGTGCATAGACGGGAACATCCCAATACTTGATGAGTTCAATTATTCCCCCAACATGATCAAAATGGCCGTGAGTTAAAATAATTACTTTTGGGCGACTATTGGTACCAAATCGATCCTCAGCGATAGAGATAATTTCATTTGCACATTTAGGCATTCCAGCATCAACTAAAACAAAATCATTGGTCTTAGGATTTCCAACAAAGCATATATTGACGATTTGAATCGTGTAACAAAATAAATCAGGCAATACTTCGATGCCGTGACCACTTTCAATTGAAGTTGCTGGAATAAACTTGTAATCACTTCCATAATTCATTTCATTGTCCAATTTTTCTCCCCCTTAATATATTTTAATACGACATTATAGTTCCCTAATCTTGAAAATTCATTTTGGCGAATTTGAGAAAAGAATTAATGCGGGATTAAAAAACAATAATTTAGTCCTAGAATTAAGAGGGATTCATATCAATTTATATAAAGTGCAAACAAAAAATATTGCTTTTAAAGTCACAGATTCTACTATTCTTGAGGCGAATTTATGGCTTAATAAAAGATTTATAAAGATATTACAATATGGATTTATATAAAAAAGACATAACAAAGTTCGATAGAAATCCATTATGTCTAATGATTGCTTTTCATAATAAAAGAATGTTTAAGTTTGGTGATGTAATTGAAGTGAATTAGAGGGGAAATAGAAGTGATGATCTCTTCCTAACTTAATTATATCATGTAATTTACGTTCGAAATAGACTGTTTCTTCTCATTTACTACTGTTACAATCAAGAACACATGAATAGTAAGGAGAGGTGCCAAATGAGTTCTTTCGTTCTCGATTTTCAGGAAATAGAAAAAACGCAGCTTTTTCTCGTTGGTGGAAAAGGATTGAATTTAGGGGAGTTATCCAATATTCAAGGGATACAAGTGCCAGAAGGGTTTTGTGTTACAACGGTAGGGTATGAACAGGCCATCGGAAAAAATGGAGCGTTTCAAACTTTATTGAATCAATTAGCAATGCTAAAAATTGAGGAACGAGATCGAATTGGTGAAATTAGTAAGCAGATTAGAGAAGTCATTATGGCGGTGGAAATTCCAGTTGATGTAGTGGAATCAGTAGCTCATTATCTCTCGCACTTTGGCGATGAACATGCATATGCAGTGCGTTCGAGTGCTACTGCTGAAGATTTACCGTATGCCTCGTTTGCTGGTCAACAAGATACGTATTTAAATGTTATTGGAAAAGAAAACATTTTGCAGCATATTAAAAAATGCTGGGCTTCTTTGTTTACAGATCGGGCGGTTATATACCGAATGCAAAACGGTTTTGATCATAATCAAGTTTCTATATGTGTTGTCATTCAAAAAATGGTTTTCCCTGAGGCTTCAGGGATTTTATTTACTGCGGATCCGATTACTTCGAATAGGAAGGTGTTGTCAATCGATGCCAGCTTTGGACTTGGCGAGGCGCTAGTATCTGGATTGGTTTCTGCCGATAATTATAAGGTAAAAGAAGACGAAATCGTCGAAAAGGTCATCGCAACGAAAAAATTAGCCATCTATGGACGAAAAGAAGGCGGAACAGAGAGAAAGAAAATTGCTCCTAATCAGCAAAAATTTCAAACACTTACTGAACAACAGATTTTACAACTAGCACGCATCGGAAGACAAATCGAAGCTTATTTTGGTTGTCCGCAAGATATTGAATGGTGCTTAGTTGATGATACAATTTATATAGTCCAAAGCAGACCGATTACGACTTTATATCCAATTCCAGAAGTAAATGATGGGGAAAATCACGTGTATATATCAGTTGGTCACCAACAAATGATGACCGATGCGATGAAACCATTAGGTTTATCTTTTTTCCTGTTAACGACTAGTGCACCTATGTGTAAAGCCGGAGGAAGACTATTTGTTGATGCTACGCAAAGACTAGCTTCACCTGCTAGCAGAGATTACTTAATAAACACTTTAGGTAAATCGGATCCGCTCATACGAGATGCATTAACGACTGTAATTGAGCGAGAGAATTTTATTAAATTGTTATCGGATGATGAAAAAGAAAAGGATCTTAGTAAAAATGTGCCACCTGCAAGTTCGCAACAACAACCTGAAAACGATCCGGAAATCGTTACGAATTTAATAAAGAATAGTGAATTATCAATAGAAGAATTAAAACGAAACATGCAAACGAAATCAGGGGTGGATGTACTTGATTTTATTTTAGAAGACATTCAGCAATTAAAGAAAGTATTATTTAACTCGCAAAGTATAGCTATCATTATGGCAGGTATGAATGCTTCATCATGGATTAATGAAAAGATGGAGCAGTGGCTAGGAGAAAAAAATGCAGCAGATGTACTTTCACAATCTGTACAACATAATATTACGTCAGAAATGGGGCTAGCGTTATTGGATGTGGCAGATGTGATTCGGCCGTATCCGGAAGTCATTGCGTATTTACAGCATGTAGAAGATGACAGCTTTTTAGATGAATTAATTCAGTTTAAAGGCGGGGAAAAAGTTCGGGATGCAATCGATGCTTTTCTAAATAAATATGGAATGAGATGCAGTGGAGAAATCGACATTACGAAAACGCGCTGGAGTGAACAGCCAGCTACAATTATACCGATGATTTTAAATCATATAAGAGACTTTGAATATGGTGCTAGTAAGCGGAAGTTTGAAGAAGGGCTGCAGGAAGCTTTGAAAAAAGAAAAAGAGTTGTTAGAGCGATTGCAGCACTTGCCGGATGGGGAACAAAAAGTAGAAGAGACGAAGAGAATGATTTGTAACCTCCGCAATTTCATCGGTTATCGTGAATATCCGAAATACGGCATGATTCATCGTTATTTCATATATAAGCAGGCATTACTGAAAGAAGCAGAGAAACTTGTGCAAAATAATGTTCTGAATGAAATAGAAGATATATACTATCTAACTTTTGAAGAACTTCACGAAGTCGTTCGCACAAATAAACTAGATTACAAGATTATTCATAAACAAAAAAATGCGTACAAATTATATGAAAAACTAACACCTCCGCGTGTTATCACGTCTGATGGAGAAATCATTACAGGTAAGTACAAACGCGAAAATCTCCCGGCTGAAGCAATTGTAGGTTTGCCTGTTTCTTCTGGAGTGGTTGAGGGGAGAGCACGCGTTATTTTAAACATGGAAGACGCGAATTTGGAAGATGGAGATATATTAGTTACGGCATTTACCGATCCTGGGTGGACACCTTTGTTTGTTTCTATAAAAGGGTTAGTCACTGAAGTCGGCGGGCTTATGACGCACGGAGCAGTGATTGCACGTGAGTATGGCCTGCCAGCAGTTGTTGGAGTAGAGAATGCTACGAAACTAATAAAAGACGGGCAACGAATTCGGGTACATGGAACAGAAGGATATATTGAAGTGTTGTAGTTGTATTTTAGATAAATAAAGAAATCGTCCACTAAATATAGTGGACGATTTCTTTATGATTTTAATAGTTTTATCAACTTTCATCAATATTTTCTGAAATATTGATGAATCAGAATGTATGTTCATCTAAAACAAAGGATTTTTTCAAAAATATTACAAATTCAGACAATGCATTGATAATTTTCTGAATTTTCCGTAATATATAAACGTTGTATCGTATTTAATATTGGGGAGGAATAGGGATGAAGAAAAAACCTTTTAAAGTGCTGTCTACGCTTGCGGCGGCAGCTGTGCTTAGTTGCACATTTGGGTATGGGGGTCAATCTGTTTATGCGGCAACGCCGTCTAATGGAGGAACTTTAAGTCCGATTGATGAAAATTTAATTCAAGAGGAGCGTTTAGCAGATGCGCTCAAGAAACGCGGTGTAATTAATGAATCTACGTCGAAAGAAGACACATTAAAAGCTGTTGAAAAATACGTAGAGAAGAAAAAAGGAGAAAATGCGGGAAAAGAACCAGCAGCGGGGGATAGTGTTACGAGAGAAGCGGCTGACTTTTTGAAAAAAGTTAAAGATGCAAAAGCAGATGAGAAAGAAAAAGCAGATCAACCTGCTAGTGGTCCAGTAGCGGGACAAGAGCCGGTTAAAGGGGGATTAAACGGCCAAGTACCAACTACTTCAGCGAAGCAAAAACAATATAACGGTGATGTTCGTAAAGATAAAGTTCTCGTATTGCTAGTAGAGTTTGCGGACTTTAAGCATAACAATATTGATCAAGTACCAGGTTATATGTATTCAAATGATTTTAATCCAGAACATTATCAAAAAATGTTATTTGGTAATGAGCCATTTACACTCTTTGATGGTTCAAAAGTACCAACATTTAAACAATATTATGAAGAGCAATCTGGTGGTAGTTATACAGTAGATGGCACAGTAACAAAGTGGTTGACAGTTCCTGGTAATGCGGCAGATTATGGCGCAGATGCAGGAGATGGCGGTCATGATAATATGGGACCAAAAGGACCTCGTGATTTTGTAAAAGAGGCATTAAATGCGGCTGTAGAAAGTGGTATTGATTTATCTGAATTTGACGAATACGATCAATATGACAATAATGGTGATGGCAATAAAAATGAACCAGATGGTCTGATTGATCACTTAATGGTCATTCACGCTGGAGTTGGGCAAGATGGGGGCGGTGGTAGACTAGGTGATGATGCAATTTGGTCACATCGTTGGCACCTTGGAACACCATATCCAATTGAAGGAACAAAAGCAAAAGTTGATAACTGGGGCGGTAAGATGGCAGCATACGACTACACAATTGAGCCAGAAGACGGAGCGGTTGGTGTATTCGCACATGAATTTGGTCATGATTTAGGTCTTCCAGATGAGTATGATACGAAGTACACAGGAGCAGGTGAGCCAATTAACTCCTGGTCTGTTATGAGTGGCGGTAGCTGGGCTGGTAAAATTGCAGGAACAACGCCACCGAGTTTCTCTCCGCAAAACAAAGAGTTCTTTCAAAAGAACATAGGTGGAAACTGGGCCAATATTGTAGAGGTTGACTATAATAAATTAAATCGTGGTATTGGCTATGCGACGTATTTAGATCAAAGTGTAACGAAATCAAATCGTCCTGGTCTGATTCGTGTTAACTTACCAGATAAAGAGGTGAAAGGTATTCAGCCTGCATTCGGTAAGAAGTACTACTATAGTACAAAAGGTGATAACCTTCATACAACATTAGAAACGCCAGTGTTTGATTTAACAAATGCAACAAATGCGAGGTTTGATTATAAATCAATGTATGAAATTGAAACGGATTATGACTTCCTTGAAGTACATGCAGTGAAAGAAGATGGTACGAAAACGTTAGTGGATCGAATTGGTGAAAAAAATGTGAAAAATGGTCTAGACACAACAGATGGTAAATGGGTAGATAAGTCTTATGACTTAAGCAAATTCAAAGGTCAAAAAGTAAAATTAGTATTCGAATACATTACAGATGGTGGTTTAGCGCCGACTGGTTTTACTTTTGATAATGCTACATTAACTGTAGATGGACATGTTGTGTTCTCTGATGATGCAGAAGGCGAAACGAAATTTAAATTAAATGGTTTTGTTGTAGCAGACGGTTTTGATAAGAAGAAGCATAACTACTATTTAGAGTGGAGAAACTATGCTGGTGCTGATCAAGCGTTAAAATATAGCAGTGGTGTACCATATAATACAGGTCTGCTAGTATGGTATGCAGACTCTAGCTTTACAGATAATTGGGTTGGTTTACATCCAGGTGAAGGTTTCTTAGGAGTTGTTGACTCTCACCCAGAGGCAATTGTTGGAACACTAAATGGCAAACCAACTGTTAAAAATAGTACACGATTCCAAATCGCAGATGCTGCGTTCTCCCTTAACCAAACGCCAGCATGGAAAGTGGTATCTCCAACACGTGGAACATATGATTACAAAGGATTACCAGGTGTAACGAAGTTTGATGACTCTAAATTGTATATAAATGATTTAATCCCAGATGCAGGACGTAAATTACCGAAATTTGGATTGAAATTTGAAGTAGTTGGACAAGCAGATGATAATTCTGCAGGTGCAGTTCGTTTATATCGTTAATAATGTAGAAGCTGTTGAAGGGGAGTCCTTTCAACAGCTTTTTTTACAGAAACATAAATTTCAAGTTATTAATAAAATAATAGAAATTACTAAGCAAGCGGGCTTATTTCTTTAAGCCAGCAGCATAAAAAGGTCCATGAACTGCGATTGTTGATAAAAAGCGAGCAATCTCCTCAGGTGTTTCTTTTTGTCCATTATTTAACCATTGTTGGATGACACCTATATGTGCAGATGCCATATAAGAAGTTAAATATTCGCTTGGAACAAGTAAATTCTCCTTATTAATGAGAGGACCATTCGTATCTTCAAATAATGTTTTCCACATAAAGTCTTTCAGTTTTGTTTGGAAAGATAAATCTCCTTTCGGACTTAGTACAGCTCTCATAAAATCACTATTTTCATTTAGAAATTCAAGAATAGAAGTGATAAGTATAAATGGCATTGTTGGAGAAGGATTTGATCCAAGGTCAGCAATAACTTCCGGGAATTTCTGTTTAGCAATGCTAGAAAACTCGTACATAATGTCTTCTTGGCATTTTGTCATTAAATCAAATTTATCTTGATAGTGCGCATAGAAAGTACCGCGATTAATGTTTGCTTTCGTTGTAATATCTTTCACTGTAATGGCGTCAAAACCTTTTTCTTCAATTAGCTCCACCAATGCATTTCGTATGGCAGTTTTCGTACGAACAACACGCAAATCTAAATTATTATCGCGCAAAGCATATCCCTCCTTAATTTTACTCAACACATTTGGAAAATGTGTCTTATAACCAACACATTCACGATTTTTGATTATTGTATAAGGTTCAACTCGAACATATAATTCAAAATATAAATAAACAACACGTTGTTGGTTATTATAGATCAAATTAAGGGAGGAGAAAAGAAAATGTTTAAAAATAAACTTTTATTTTTATCACCAGTTATTGCACTACTTGTTGTTTTTATTTTTTCATTAACGCTATTTCCAACTGTTCAACCGCAGCCGAAAAACTTGCCAATTGCAATTGTAAATGAGGATCAAGGTGTAGAAATTCCAAATCAACCGAAAATGAATATGGGGCAAACGATCGTTGATAACATGAAAAAAACAGCGAAATCAGAGGAAGAACCCGCAGTGGAGTGGGTAGAAGTAAAAAATAAAGAAGCCGTTCAAAAGGGATTAAACAATAAAGAGTATTACGCGGCATTAGTCATCCCGAAAGAATTTAGCGCAAAACAAGCGTCGTTACGAACACCACAGCCATCTTCACCTGAGATAGAAATATATATTAATCAAGGAATGAATACGGCTGCATCAACTATGGCAGAGCAAATATTACAGGCGATTGTTGATAATATGAACAATACTGTTCGTACACAAATATTAGAAGGGTTGAAAGCAAAAGGAGCTACTGTAACAACAGATCAAGCTGAGAAATTAGTAACACCTATTGTAAAGAACGTGAAAAATGTGAATGAGGTCGGCAAAAATAGTGCGAACGGTAACTCACCAATATCATTATTCCAGCCGTTATGGATTGCAAGTTTAGCTAGTGCAGCGATTATTTTTATTGCGATTAGTAAAATGCCAGTAAGCTCAAGAAAAGAAAACTTTCTGTTAAAAGTAAAACAAATCGTAACAGGAGCTATTGCGACACTTGTAATTGGGTTTGGTCTTACATGGATTGCAGATGGGATGGTAGGGTTAAATATTTCGAACTTCACGGATACAGCTCTATTCTTATCCATTACTTCTTTTAGTTTCTTCTTAATGATATCTGCAGTACTATCATTAGTTGGGCTAAAAGGAATCGGTTTATTCGCTTTATTACTATTCTTCGGGGCACCGTTATTATTATTAGCACCTGAGATGTTGTCTCCGTTTTATCAAGACTGGGTTTACTCATGGTTACCAATGAAATTTATGATTGAAGGCCTAAGAGAAATCTTCTTCTTCGGAAAAGGGTTAAGCTGGAATACACCTGTTACTGTACTCGTTTGGATTGGTATAGTAAGTATGGTTACTATATTAGCAACTGCACTCAAACGTAGTGTAGTAAAAGGGCATAAAACAGAATTGAACGCTTAAAAACAAGCCGTTTCACTAATTAGTGAAACGGCTTGTTTGTGATTTTTTCTCAATGTAAATGCCTGATTGTTGAAAAGTGTAGTGTTTAGAATTAAGGCGAAATCTTTAAAGATCGCGTACGTTCCAAACAATCTCACCACGTTCATCATCCCACGTACTGTGATGCCGCTTAAATCCTATCTTTTCTAGTACCCGGAGGGAAGCGATATTCCAAGCACCTACAGTCGACCAAAGTCTTTGGCGCCCAGTAGCAATCGCCGCGTCCAGTACAACAGATGCGGCCTCAGTCGCATAACCTTTACCATGAGCGCTGCGGAACAACTCGTATGCAATCTCCGGCTCTTCAAGTGTGGAACGACCGATAATTAAGCCACAGTACCCAATGAAATCGCCTTCGTCTCTCCTTCGAATAGTGAGAAGGGAAATACCATTTTCATCTGCCTTCTTGCGCATCTCAATAAGCCGGTTACGAACGGAATCAACGGCTGGAATGTCCACGCCACGTTCGCCAATTAATTTGCTCAGCCAAACGGAATCGGATTCCTCCCACATACTAAGCTCAAGTCTTTCGGTTTTCAGCTGGAAGGCCATAGTTTTAAATAAAGATGGCATAGTGGTACCTCCTAGTTATATGACTGGATTCATAATAGCTTCGCATCTCAACACCACATCTGGTTGGAAACCTGATTCATTCGCGAATTTATAGCAACAGCGTACAAAAAAATAGTGATATTTTATCCGCTATTTGCCGTGTAGTAAAATCCCCACTGATTATAGTTTCACTTTATGAATAAGCAATTCCTTTACAAAATAGACCCTTTTCTCAAACTTTTCTTTCATTCTAAAGCCGTCCCATTAAATACACAGGCTCCTACTATTTCTAAATGCATAAAATGTTAAGCGAAAGTATGGGGGGATATGATGTATAATTCAAATTATTATGATTGGTATAGGCAGAATGATAAATTGATTAGTGATATTGAAAAAGCTATAAATGGAGAGTATAGCGCCATAAGCTGCTATGCAAAATTAGCAAATATGGCTCCAAATCAAGTAGAACAAAAACAAATTCTTGAAATTCGTAATGATGAAATAAAGCATTTCCACAACTTTGTACAAATTTATACGAACTTAACTGGCAGGCAGCCGAAACCACAAATTACTGAAGACTGTCCGAATACGTATTTACAAGGATTAGAGTTTGCTATACAAGATGAACAAAAAACAGTAGATTTTTATTTGGAAATTTCAGATGAGACATCGGATGTACATTTGAAAGAGTTGTTACGGAGAATAGCTGCGGATGAACAAAATCATGCAGTATGGTTTTTATATTACTTCGTGAAGTCGAAGTGAACATTAAGAATGAACGACTGATGTGGTGCATATATTAAAAAATATTTTAAAACGTAGTGCAACAATTGAATGGAATATTTAAATGTAAGCAGAAGGAAACCGTTTCGCTAGTAGTGGAGCGGTTTTTTTATGATGTACTTATGTATCGACAAAATATAGTAATTACATTTCATATATAATGTATGAAACGAAAATGAATAAGTTAGGAGCAAGCATATGAAAAGAGGGCTTACAGTAGATATTCTAGATGGATATGATAATTTACTTTGGAAAGTATTAAAGCCAATTGATATTACTGTATTTGATTGGCGAGTGAGGGATGAGGAGTCCTACTTAATAGCACGTGGTGAATTGGATGAGGCATTATTTCCAGAAGAACCAAGTGTAGTGGAAGGGTTAGCGTTGAAAAAGTTAGTTAAAGACAACATATATTATCTTATTTTTGCAGATTTAAAAGCATATCCTAAAGGAGAAATAGCGATAGATATTGAAACATACGAAGAGTTTAAGGAAAGCAAGTGTGAGGTAGTTGTATTAGCGGTGGATGCTCAATACATACAAATTTATGCGAAAGATCAAAAATCGATTGAATTAATGTATGAAAACGCAGTGAATCAAGGATTTTATGTAGAATATATTACAGATGAAAATGATGGAAGGACTCGTTTGTCAGTATGGTAGCAATTTGAAAGGGGAAAGGCAATATGGAGAGAAATATAAGTAAAGAATATGCAATTCGAATTGCTACTGAAAATGAAAGTGATAGTATTATCCTTTTATTAAAAGAGGTAGCACAATGGCTACAATATAAAGAAGTGGATCAGTGGCAGTATCTTTTAGGAGAGGAAGCTACGGCTGAAATACTAGAATGTATAAGAGAGAAATATACATATGTTGTTCTGAAAGAAGCTGAAATAGTTGGTACGGTTACAGTTTCTCCTAAACAAAATGAATGGGATGAACATATTTTTGGTAAAGAGGAAGTTTCTAATTCATTATATATTCATAGATTTGCGGTGAAACGGAAGTATAAGGGAAATGGAATAGGAGAATGGATTTTACGGTGGGTAGAAGAGAATGTGCAATGTGATAAAGAGTATTTGAAGTTAGATTGCGTGGGGCATAATCGTACGTTGAATGATTTTTATAAGAAAAATAGTTTTGAATATGTTGGAAGTACGGATGGGCTTAGTAAGTTTCAAAAGAAAAGGAGAATGTGAATGCATCCAATTAACGTAAGTTTAGTTGAAAAGTTAATACAGGAACAGTTTCCTGAATGGGCCCATTTAGAAGTGAAACCTGTAAAGTTTAGTGGGTATGATAATAGGACGTTTCACTTAGGGGATGAGATGAGTGTAAGATTGCCAAGTGATGTGGCATATGCACCGCAAGTAGAGAAAGAAAATAGTTGGCTTCCTATATTAAATAAGGGGCTTTCTTTACCGATTTCTACCCCACTTGCGAAAGGAAATCCGTCTGAAGCGTATCCATTGCCTTGGTCTATTAATAAGTGGATAGAGGGAGAAACAGTTACGAAACAAAACGTTCGGGATTTAAATGAATTTGCGGCGGACTTAGGATCTTTTTTAGTAGAATTGCAATCTATTAATGCGAGTAACGGACCTTTAGCTGGAACACATAATTTTTACCGAGGCGGACTTATATCTGTATATGATGAAGAGGCGAGAGTTGCTATTGAAAATAATAAGGATGTTTTTGACGAGGCATTATTAAAACACCTTTGGAATGTAGCACTTAGTTCGACATGGGATCGTAAGCCAGTTTGGGTTCATGGAGATGTAGCGCCAGGGAATTTACTCGTTAAAGATGGAAAGCTTTGTGCTGTAATTGATTTTGGTATTTTAGGCGTAGGAGATCCTGCTTGTGATGCAGCGATGGCTTGGACGTTTTTTGATGAAAATAGTAGAAATGTATTTAAAGAAGTATTACGCATGGATGAAGAAACGTGGAATAGAGCGAGAGGATGGGCACTTTGGAAGGCGTTAATTACATATGATGCGAATAGGGATAGTAATGAAAAAGTAGCAGAAGAATCTTATCGTATCATTCAAGTGCTTGTGGATGATTATGAGAGGTAATAGAAAAGCCTATTTTAAAATAGGCTTTTTCATATGATTAAATAGTAGAAATGGAAAGAAGGAATACAACATTATTATACAGAATATTTAGATAATAGGAGGTGTCGAATTTTGAGTGAAATTGAATTAAAGAGTAATGTAATTAAGACAGGGCGAGAGAAGGGGATTATTCTTCGGTTTATACTTGCTAGTCTCGTTGGAGTGTTTATGTTTTTCGTTCCTGTTACGATAAACGGTGCATCGTCTATTATGATTGATCATATCGTATCGTGGATTAGGGCTTCGGTTCCTGGCATAGTACCTTATTATGCATTATTTGTTATGGCAATTGGTGCGATTTATCCATTTTATACGAAGAAATGGAATGCATCTATCGTAGACATTTGTTTTTCTATTTTAAAAGTAGTTGGCTTTGTTTTTGGCATATTATATTGTTTAAAAGTAGGACCAGATTGGTTCTTTGCGCCAGATGTTGGACCGTTTTTATATGAGAAGCTAGTCATATCAGTAAGTTTGCTCGTTCCAATTGGCTCGGCGTTTTTAGCGTTATTAGTCGGATATGGATTGCTTGAATTTATCGGTACATTTTGTCGTCCGATTATGAGGCCATTATGGAATACGCCGGGGAGATCGGCAATCGATGCAGTTGCGTCCTTCGTTGGAAGTTATTCGCTTGCTCTCCTTATTACGAATCGCGTGTATAAAGAAGGAAAGTATACGACAAAAGAAGCGGCGATTATCGCTACAGGATTTTCTACAGTATCCGCTACATTTATGATCATCATCGCAAAAACATTAGATATTATGCATTTATGGAATGTTTATTTTTGGACTACACTTGTTGTAACATTCATCGTGACTGCTATCACCGTAAGAATCCCACCCCTCAGTAGAAAACCAGATACATATGTAACAGAAGAAGGCTTCCCAGAGCCTGTTTATAAAGAGAAAATGTTAGAACGTGCTTGGGAAGATGCGTTAGAAGTATCAAAGTCTGCACCGAGCATTATGAAAAATATTGCAATGAATTTAAAAGACGGATTTATTATGACAATGGGAATTTTACCATCCATTATGTCAGTAGGATTAATTGGTATCGTCTTAGCGAAGTTCACGCCAATATTTGATTGGATCAGTTATATTTTCTATCCGTTTACATGGCTATTACAATTACCAGAAGCAGACTTAGCTGCTAAAGCCGCATCAGTTGGCATTGCAGAAATGTTTTTACCGTCATTATTAGTAGTAAGTGCGCCACTTGTGACAAAGTTTGTCATTGCAGTTGTTTCCGTATCATCTATACTGTTTTTCTCCGCTTCAATTCCTTGTATATTATCAACAGATATTCCGTTAAAAGTATCTGAACTTATTATTCTGTATGTGCAGAGAACGATTTTAACGTTGCTTATCATTACGCCGATTGCTTATTTGTTGCTTTGAACTATAATGTAAGTTCTAAATATATGGCGTTTACTAAATTGTGTAAATGAATATTTATCGTAAAATCGTAGGTAGTGCAAAATTATAAGTGCGATGCTTGAATAAAGGCATCGCATTTTTTATTTTTAGATGTACTATATGTTTATGGTATGAATTTATTTTTATGCATATATTAATAAAATGATTTTAATGATATGTTATAGTAACAACAAAGGGGGCTTAAAAATGGAAATTATTCACGAAAGAGCAAAGTTGCGGTTAATGGATAATACTGATGTCGAAACTTTGTTTTCGATTGTAGAAGGAAATCGGGATATTTGGGCGTATTTAATCTCTAAAATGGATAGTGTGCAAGATATGCAACAATACGTTCAAAAAGCGATAAAGGGTTACGGAAGAGGTACTCAAATACCTTTCATAGTCGTAGATCAACAGTCGAATAAAATTGTAGGAAGTACACGTTTATATAATATTTCAGTAGAAGATAAGACAGTTGAGTTAGGGCAAACGTGGTATCATCCGAGTGTGCAACGTACGAGTATAAATACAGAGTGTAAGTATATGCTTCTTCAGTATGCTTTTGAAAAATTGCATATGCTGAGAGTGCAAATTAAGACGGATGCAAGAAATGAAAAAGCACAACGAGCAATTGAAAGGTTAGGCGCAGTAAAAGAGGGTGTGCTTCGAAATGAAAGAAAATTACCGAATGGTTATGTGAGAGATGCGGTGGTGTACAGTATTATCTCGAGTGAATGGCCAAGCGTAAAAGAAAAATTGTTAGAAAAATTAGAGTTGTATAAAGAAAAGTTATAATTCGTGTTTTGAAAGGTATATTGTTCGTGAGATATGAAAAATATACCTTTTTTCTTACAAAATGCTACTTTATTTTAATTCCTTTTGTTTCATCGTTCCCTTCTGAGAAAAAATTCGTTACAATGTAGTTGTATGGTAATAAACTTATAAATTTAAAAAATGTAATGAAAACCGCAAATGAAAATGAATTGATAATCCTCAATTTTAAATGAAAACCCTTTTATACATAAATAACAAGTAAAGTTCCTTCTTTTAAATAAACTCAAACAAAACGATTTGATATAAATGTTTTTTATAGAAGTATGGATGATGTACGGAGGCAATTACAAATGAAAGAAAATAAGAAGAGTAAGAAAAGACGAATCTTTCAAGTATTTTTACTAATGATTTGTTCTGCTATTTTATATGTAAGTTATGCAGCTTACGATATTTGGAGTTATCGTTTTAAAGCAAATGATGACGTGAAAACGGATGCTGGTATCGTACTAGGAGCAGCTTCATGGAACGGAAAACCATCTCCTGTATTTAAAGAAAGAATTAATCATGCGATTTCTTTATATAAGAACGGAAATATTAAAAAGATTATTTTTACAGGTGGTACAAAGTTCGAGGCAGAACTTGAGGAAGCACGTACTGCAAGAGTATATGCAATGAAACAAGGTGTAAAAGAGGAAGATATTTTAATTGAAACTAAATCCCTTTTCACTGAAGAAAATTTAAAAAATGCGAAGCAAGTTGGAATAGAGAACGGCATACAAACATACACGATTGTGAGTGATCCACTTCATATGAAACGCGCAATGAGAATCGCAAAACATATTAATATTGAAGCGTATGCTTCACCAACGCCGACATCAGCATATAAAACGTTAGATACAGAAATACCATTCTTCTTTAAAGAATTATTCTCGTATATTGGATATGTAACCTCTTTGCCGTTAAAAGCATTGAAGGGGGACTAATATAAGAAAAGGATCTAGCCTTAAATAGGCACTTTTCTTATTAGTCAAAAACATTGTATTTTTATCGGAATAGTGAAACAATAGAGAGGTAGCTTCATATAATCATAATGACAAAATGAACGGTTTATGAATCGAGCATAAAGTGAAACTTTAATCAGTGGGTGGGTTTCTCACTGATTATTAGTTGAACCAATCGGGCGTTTACGGGCAGTTGATCTCCTACCTAACTTCCTTTGCTTCACCTGAATTTTTAGGTGGGAGTTTTACTGCCCGCAAATAGCGGGATAAAGGAGATTATAGTATGGCACTCTCATTTGTTGAAACAGAAGAACAGTCTTTAATTATTGAGAAAATAAATAAATTGATTCCGAAGTTCATGGGAAGGGAGCATCAGCTAAGTGAATTAGGATCATTTCCGTATGAAAATATAAATGATTTGAAAGATATCGGATATACGAAATTAACGTTACCGAAGGAATTTGGTGGTAGTGCCATTTCTTTATATGACTTCGTTTTATTTCAAGAGAAAATCGCGGAAGGCTGTGGAGCTACTGCATTATCGATTGGCTGGCATCTTGGCATTGTGAAGGAGCTAGCGGAAAATCGCTCTTGGAATGATGAGATGTTCAAATGGTTTTGCGAAGAAGTACGTAATGGTGCGCTCTTTAACAGGGCAGCAACAGAACCGAAAACAGGGAGTCCGACGCGTGGCGGCAAACCAGAAACAATAGCGGTTCAACAAGGCGAGAAGTGGGTTATAAATGGAAGAAAAACTTTTACAACGATGGCGCCAGTACTTGATTATTTTATTATTTCAGCAAGTATGGAAGGCCGTGAAGAAGTTGGTGAGTTTGTTATTCCAAGAAATACACTCGGTGTATCTATTGAAGAAACGTGGGATAGCGTTGCAATGCGAGGGACTGCTAGCCACGACCTTGTCTTACAAAATGTAGAGATAGACAACCGCTTTTTTACGGATGTAAAAGGCGGGAAAGTGAAACAAAAGGGTATTGGCTGGTTGCTACATATACCAGCATGTTATTTAGGAATTGCACAATCAGCAAGAAATTATGCAGTTCAATTTGCGGAATCATACAAGCCAAATAGTTTAAATCATTCTATTAGTTTATTGCCGAATGTTAGAAAATTAGTTGGAGAGTTAGAACTTGAGCTTATGCAAGCTCGTGTCTTTTTATATCAAATTGCGAAAAAGTACGATGAGGCAGAAGATAAACTATCACTGCAAGCAGAATTAGCAGCTGTGAAATATGCTGTAACAAATGCGGCGATATCTATAGTGGATAAATCGATGCGCATCGTAGGAGCAAAAAGTTTATCAGAAAAAAATCCGCTCCATCGTTACTATTTAAACGTCAGAGCAGGACTGCATAATCCACCGATGGATGATGCAACATTGTCTATGCTGGCGGATGCGGCGTTTCGGTCGTGATTTTTGAAGTTTACATTTTATTGTTTATGGATATTATAGTTGTTTTGAAAGCACGGGTTTGATTAGTAATCAAACCCGTGCTTTTTATGTGTATGAAGTACTTAATGGAGATGTAGGTTTTTAATATAAATGATTATCATGGTGTTGTGATTGTTTCTTGTTGAAAAATTCTTATTGTAATGCCAGTTTGGAGGCTGTATAAACATTTTTCGTATTTAATCCCAAATTAAAGGTCTTTCCAAGTTAACCATTCGCAAATATTGTAAAAATTGACCTGCATGGACCGCATCATGATAGGCAATTCGTAATAGCATATCACCTAAATATCGTTGATAGCCAACATCGCTTCGATCAATAAGTCTTGAATCTAGCTCGGCTATGCTTATTGATTGAACATATTCTATGAAGTCAGTAAAGTGTGATTGTGCCAATTCAATTTCTTTTTTTCCACAAGTAATTGGCTCGTCATCATACGGGGTACGTATGTCGTTTATTGAACCGTTGTTTTATATAATCATATGATAGTAAAAAGTTGAGCTCCATACGTGACGAATCATTTCACCAAAGGACATAGCCTCAGGATCAGGCTTCCAATTAAGAAAATTATCGGGAAGAGAATTCCATAATTTTTCTGAGCGCCTTCTCGTTTCTTTTAAATTTAATATACTAAGATCAATTGCATTCATAATACATTCTCCTTTACTATTAAACTTAAAATAATTGTATCAATTTAATAGTTAGGGTATCATCGAAATATGAATGTATATCTGAATATCTCATATATAGCTAAACTAATTGCTGAACCTACAAGAGCAATCATCTTAGATTGTCTAATGAATAATCAGGCACTACCTGCTAGTGAATTGGCTTATATGGCAAAAGTGTCACATCCAACAATTAGTTCGCATCTTTCTAAATTAGTAGAAGGGAATTTACTTACAGTTGAACAACATGGTAGACATCGTTACTATCGACTTGCTAATCAAGAAGTTGCAGAAGTGCTTGAAAAGTTAGGGACAATTGCACCAACAGTTCAAGTTCGCTCTTTAAAACAATCAAGCCAACTAAAACAAATTCGTTATGCTCGAACTTGTTATGATCATCTTGCAGGCAAACTCGGTGTAGAGATAACTGAAAAATTACTAGATAGGCAATTTATAATTTTAGAGGATGGAGAATACATTGTAACGGAACAAGGTAAGAAATGGTTTCTGAATTTTGGAATAAATGTTGATGAGGCAGATACAAAAAGGAGGGTATTTGCAAAACCTTTCCTTGATTGGAGTGAACGGCGTTACCATATTTCTGGTTGGTTAGGGTCTGCAATTGCAAAACTGCTTTTTGAACAGGGATGGATTACGAAAACGGATAAGAACCGAGCTGTCCATCTTACAAAGAAAGGTGTAAAGTTATTGGAAGATCAATTAGGCATTGATATGAAAACTGAGGAAAGAAAAGCTTGAAATTAGAAAAATCCGTCAAAATGAAGGGCTTTTTTCATTATGGTAGGAGTGTACATGAATAATAGGATGTTACCAATAATCGTTGCCAATAAAAAATCTTTCTTTTCATTCTTCTTTTTTAAGTTTTAAAGGAGAAAGCTAGGCTTCTTATTTTTACTAATGTTATAATAAGAAAAAAGCACGAAAAGAGGTCATCTCATGCTAGAGGTTATTGCAACATGTTTAGAAGATGTAAAACGAATTGAAAGCGCTGGCGGGAAGCGGATTGAATTAATTTCATCTTATACAGAAGGTGGTTTAACACCGAGTTATGCTTTTATAAAAAAAGCGGTAGAAGCGGTAAGTATACCAATTCATGTTATGATTCGTCCGCATGCGAAGTCTTTTACATATACGGAAGAAGAAATTGAAATGATGAAAGAAGATATTATAGTTGCGCAGAAGTTAGGAGCAGCTGGTGTAGTATTAGGCGTATTAAACGAACGAAATGAAGTGGATGAAGAGAAATTAGCGGACTTACTATCTGTTGTAGATGGAATAAATGTAACGTACCACCGTGCGATAGATGATATAGAAAATCCAGTAGAAGCAATGAACACTTTAAAGAAGTTTCATAAAGTGACTCACGTTCTAACTTCAGGTGGACAAGGAAATATAGTAGAGAATATTCCGGTGCTTACAGAAATGCAAAAGGTAAGCGATGGTCAAATTCAGCTTGTAGCTGGAGCTGGCGTGACGAAAGAAAATATAAAGCGATTGCTAGATGAAACTGGAATCACGCAGGCGCATGTCGGTACAGCGGTAAGAGAAGGAAAATCATGTTTTTCTGAAATAGATCCTAATTTAGTACAAGAATTAGTTGAAATAATAAAATAAGTGCTTAAGAAAGAGGAGAAACGATGAAGGAAAATACGAAGAAAGAATTATTCTCTTGGGCTAAAACGATAGGTTTTACCCTTGTATTAATTGCTATTATTCGCGGTGTTTTATTTACACCTTCTTTAGTGCAAGGTGAATCAATGATGCCCACTTTAAAAAATAACGAACGAGTTCTAGTGAATAAGATTGGTTATAGTATAAGTGGATTAGATCGCTTTGATATTATCGTCTTCCACGGAAAAGAAGGATACGATTTAGTAAAACGAGTAATTGGTTTGCCAGGAGATACAGTTGAGTATAAAAATGATGTTTTATATGTAAACGGAAAAGCGATGGAAGAACCATATTTAAAAAAGTTTAAAGAAAAAGCAGTAGGCCGTGTATTAACTCCAGACTTTACGTTAGAACAAATCACTGGGAAAACGAAAGTGCCAGAAGGCCAAGTATTTGTTTTAGGGGATAATCGTGAAGTTTCTAAGGATGGTCGCATGTTTGGCTTTATTTCAGAAGATGAAATTGTCGGAAAAGGACAAGCTGTTTTCTGGCCGTTGGAACAAGTAAGAGCGTTATAAAGTGTGGTGAAGTATGGGAGAGATATTCTTCCATACTTTTTTATTTGCTTAAAATCTATTGATTGAATTGAAAGAATATTTTATAATTTTAAATTATATGTTTGTTTCGAAAAACGGAATTTAAGTTCCGTAATTCGGAACGAAAGGGAGATAGAATGAGTATAAATAAAACGGCAGTTAAGACAATGGATATTTTGGAGTTGTTTTATGAGCATGAAGAGCTAAGTTTAACAGAGATGGTTCAGCTTACAAATATGCCGAAAACATCTGTTTATCGTTTAATTGGCTCGTTGGAAGAGATGGAGTTTTTACAAAAAAACGAAAAGGGGAAATATCGTTTAGGGGTCGTATTTTTACGGTTCGGTCA
This sequence comes from Bacillus cereus group sp. BfR-BA-01441, assembly GCF_022663075.1. Classification (NCBI taxonomy): domain Bacteria; kingdom Bacillati; phylum Bacillota; class Bacilli; order Caryophanales; family Bacillaceae; genus Bacillus; species Bacillus cereus group sp. BfR-BA-01441. The sequence continues at coordinate 113,098 of NZ_JAKUEU010000001.1, read as the reverse complement.
ACTTGTTTCACAACGATTATCAGTAAGAAATATAGCAATTCCTTATATGAAAGAACTTAGAGATAGTTTAGGACAGGCAGTTAATTTAATAATTCAGGATGGAAATGACGCAATTTATGTTGAAAAAATGGAAGGTGTTCAGCCGGTACGCGTGTATACGGCGGTTGGAAGAAGAGCACCGCTTTATGCTGGCGCATGTCCAAGAATTTTACTATCGTATTTCTCTGAGGAAGAGAAACGGAGATACATAGAGGAAGTGGATTTAAAACAGTTTGCAGATGGAACAATCGTGGATAAGAAACAATTGTTAGAAGTGTTGCAAATGGCAAAAAAGGAAGGCTACACCATTAGTTATTCTGAGTTAGAAAATCATACAGCCGCGATAGCAGCACCCATTTTCGCGAGCGATGGAACGGTTGTAGCAGGCATTAGTATTTCGGGATTAGCAATTGAGTACAACGAAAGTAACATTTCATATTTTATTGCGAAGGTGAAAGAAACAGCGCATCGCATTTCGAAAGAACTCGGCTTTTTGGCATAGAAAGAGGGAGTAGGATGAAATTTTCTGCGTTAGGGGATCAAGCAATTATTGTTACATTTGGTGAAGAAATTAAGAGGGATATATATGAGAAAGTACAGCGGTTATTTCAAGCACTGCAGCAACATCCGTTTGCAGGAATGATAGAGTGCGTTCCGTCGTTTACTTCATTAGCTGTTTACTACAATGTATACGAAGTATGGAAGGGAAATGAGAGAAGTGAAAGGTCACATGATTACGTTCGCCAGTATATAAAGGAGCTGTGTGATTCTTATAAAGAAGAAGTAAAACAGGATGTGAAACATATTTCTATACCAGTGTGCTACGGGGGAGAATATGGACCTGATTTAGAAGAAGTCGCGCATTATCACGGTTTACAAGTAGAAGATGTGATTCGAATACATAGTGAAACTACATATTTTGTATATATGCTAGGTTTTACACCAGGGTTCCCGTATTTAGGAGGACTTTCAAAAGAATTAGAAACACCTAGAAAAGAAACACCACGGTTACAAATCTCTCCTGGTTCAGTAGGTATTGGCGGAAATCAAACAGGTATATATCCGCTTGAAACACCAGGAGGATGGAATATTATCGGCCGAACTCCTATTTCATTATTTAATCCGGAAGAAGAAATACCAACATATATTCAAAGTGGTATGTATTTACGATTTATTCCAATAACGAAGGAAGAGTACGTATCGCTTGAGGGGGCTAAAAAATGGATGTAGAGGTTTTGCATGCGGGAATGTTTACAACAGTCCAAGATTTAGGGCGATCTCATTATCAACAATACGGTGTGCCAGTTGGCGGGGTGATGGATCAAAGTGCACTTCGGATGATCAATATGTTAGTTGGTAATGAAGAGAATGAAGCGGGACTCGAAATGACGATTATGGGACCTAAATTGTTAATAAAGAAAACGACTTTACTTGCGATTGGCGGAGCAGATATGGAACCGTTATTGAATGGAGAACGTATCCCGTTATGGCGTCCCATTTTAGCGGAAGAAGGTAGTATGCTTTGTTTTGGAAAAGTGAAAAGTGGTTGCAGAGCGTATGTAACTTTTGCGGGTGGTATACATATTGAGCGTACAATGGGAAGCAAAAGTACGTACATACGTGCTGCGATTGGTGGTATAGAAGGAAGAATGCTGAAAAAGGGTGACTACTTCCAAATTGGTGCACAACCAGAAATGGCGAGTCGTTTCATTCTAGACTTACAAAAAGATGCGAGAATAAAAACGAAATGGGCAATTAGCAACAGCGTACTACCAAAGTATAAGAAACATCCAAAGCTTCGTGTCATAACTGACTTTGAATACGATCAATTTACAGAAGAAAGTAGAAAGGCATTTTTTACGAAAGAGTATAAGGTATCTAATTATGCTGACCGTATGGGCTATAGGGTTGAGGGAGAGGTTTTAAATAGGAATGAAGAAAAAGAGATTTTATCGAGTCCTGTTACATTTGGAACCATTCAAGTTCCTAATGGTGGACAGCCGATTATATTAATGGCAGATAGGCAAACGACAGGTGGCTATCCGAGAATGGGAAATATCATTTCAGTAGATTTACCTCTTCTTGCCCAGCTAAAGCCGGGGGACTATGTTTCTTTTGAGAAAATTACGCTTGAAGAAGCGGAACAATTGTACATAGAACAAGAAGTAAATATGAATTTATTAAAGAAATTCATCGCTTTACGAAGCTGAAATTAGGAGGAATACATTATGACTACAATCGATTTAAACTGTGATTTAGGAGAAAGTTTTGGCGCTTATAAAATGGGGAATGATGATGAGATTCTTCCGTTCGTTTCCTCTATAAACGTTGCTTGCGGTTTTCATGCGGGTGATCCGTCTATTATGCGTCAAACTGTTGAAAAAGCTTTGGAGCATAACGTAGCAATAGGGGCGCATCCTGGATTTCCTGATTTAATTGGATTTGGTAGAAGAAACATGAATGTTTCAGCAAGTGAAGTATACGATTATGTTCTATATCAAACAGGCGCATTAGACGCATTTGTGAAAGCGGCAGGCGGGAAAATGCAGCATGTAAAGCCGCACGGTGCCTTATATAATATGGCGGCGTCTAATCCGGAAATTGCAGATGCAATTGCAAAGGCAATTTATCATATAAATCCAAGTCTATTACTTTATGGATTAGCAAATAGCGAGGCGTTTATACAGGCTGCAGAAAAATACAAAGTAACTCTTGTACAAGAGGTTTTTGCGGATCGTACATATAAGCAAGATGGTACATTAACGAGCCGTACAGAAGAAAATGCGCTTATAAAAGATGAAGACGAAGCGATAAAGCAAGTACTTCAAATGGTGAAAGAAGGCCATGTAAATGCGGTCAATGGAGAGAAAGTAGCAGTTCAGGCGCAAACAATTTGTTTACACGGTGATGGGGAAAAAGCAGTGCAATTTGCAAAAAGAATATACATAACATTCAAACTTAATGAAATTTCTATTTGTGCACCGAAATAAAAAATAGGGGGAAGTGCTGGGATGATTAAATTAATCGGAATACTACTTGTTGCAGTGGGCTTTTTATTTAGATTAAATACACTTTTAGTAGTTATGGTTGCAGGTATTGTTACTGGTATGGTTTCAGGATTAAGTTTTTATGATGTGATCAGCATGTTCGGTAAATTTTTCATAGAAAATAGATATATGTCTATGCCAATTATATTAACTTTACCGGTAATCGGAATTTTAGAGCGTTACGGTTTAAAAGAAAGAGCAGAAGCACTTATAACGAAATCAAAAGGAGCAACAACTGGAAGAGTATTAATGTCATATTTTACGATAAGAGAATCATCAGCAGCACTAGGGCTTAATATTGGTGGGCATGCGCAAACAGTAAGGCCGCTCGTTGCACCGATGGCAGAAGGGGCCGCGCAAGGTAAATACGGTAAACTTCCTGAAAAATTAAGAGAAAAGATTAAAGCAAACGCAGCAGCTGCTGAAAATACAGCTTGGTTTTTCGGAGAAGATATTTTCATCGCAACTGGAGCTATTTTATTAATGAAAGGATTCTTCGATTCAGTAGGTATGCATGTCGGAGTATGGGATATGGCACTTTGGGGCATTCCGACAGCAATATCTGCACTTATTGTAAGCTGGATTAGATTTAGAAGGTTTGATAAATATATAGAGAAAACAATGAAGGCAGAAGGAAAAGAAGAGAAGGAGGCAATTTAATATGAACATCATCACAATGGATACAATCTATTATGTATTAGGGATAATCGTTGCTTTTATCGCTGTTCGTATCGCATTCGATCGTGAACATCCAAACAGATTCGGTTCTAGTTTATTTTGGGCATTGTTTGCAGTTACATTTTTATTTGGAAATGTAATTCCTTCGTTTTACGTTGGCTGTATCGTGCTCGCTATGGTCGTTTTAGCCTCGCTAAATAAAGTAACAAAATCAGAGGAAAAAGAAGTTCCAGTACAAGAACGTGTGAAACATGCTGAGAAATTAAAAAATAAAATTTTTATGCCTGCACTATTAATTCCTATTTTTACAATTATCGGTACGTTGACCTTAGGGAAAATTAAATGGGGAAATGTCTCTCTTGTTGATCCAGATAAAGTAACATTAGTTGCACTAGCGCTTGGTGCATTACTCGCATTTGTTGCGGCGATGCGTATTACAAAATCAAAAATAACAACACCTGTACAAGAAGGAAGCAGACTATTACAAGCTGTTGGCTGGGCTGTAATTTTACCACAAATGTTAGCAGCACTTGGCGGTATATTCGCGAAGTCTGGCGTTGGACAAGTTGTTTCAGACTTAGTCGGACAAGTGCTACCGACAGAGTATCCGTTCGTTGCCGTTATGGCGTACTGTTTAGGCATGATGCTATTTACAGTCGTAATGGGAAATGCATTCGCAGCGTTTGCTGTTATTACTGGCGGAATTGGCTTACCTTTAATAGTTCAAATGCACGGCGGAAACCCAGCAATTATGGCAGCGCTCGGTATGTTTGCTGGATATTGCGGAACGCTGCTTACACCAATGGCAGCAAACTTTAATATCGTACCTGCGATGCTTTTAGAGCTAAAGGATAAAAATGCGGTTATTAAAGCGCAAGTACCAATTGCTCTTTCAATTTTTATCATAAATATGTTTATTATGTACGGCCTAGTATATCGTTTCTAATTAGGAGGATAAAACTATGAAAACAGTATTATTAACAGGGTTTGATCCGTTCGGCGGAGAAAATATCAATCCAGCTTGGGAAGTAGCAAAAGGTTTGCATGAAAAAACAATTGGAGAATACAAGATAATAAGCAAACAAGTACCAACTGTATTTCATAAATCAATAAGCGTATTAAAAGAGTATATAGAAGAACTAGCGCCGGAAATTATTATATGCATTGGACAAGCTGGGGGCAGACCAGATATTACGATAGAACGTATCGCAATTAATATTGATGATGCAAGAATCGCTGACAATGAAGGGAATCAGCCGGTAGATGTACCGGTTGTAGAAGAAGGAGCCATTGCGTATTGGTCTACACTTCCGATGAAAGCAATCGTAAAAAAACTTCGCGAAGAGGGTATACCGTCATCTGTTTCACAGACGGCAGGCACATTCGTTTGTAATCACTTATTCTATGGACTTATGCATGAACTAGAGAAACATGATAAGAAAATAAAAGGCGGATTCATTCATATTCCGTTTTTACCAGAACAAGCGAGTAATTATCCAGGGCAACCGAGTATGTCACTTTCTACTATTCGTAAGGGGATAGAATTGGCAATCGAAGTAACGACGACAGTTAAGGTAGATATTGTAGAGGTTGGGGGCGCAACGCATTAAGTAAAATGAATTGTACAACACCTCCTGTAAACAACTGGTATAATAAGAATAGGAAAATACATAGAGGTGATTTTTGTGCAACAATTTGAAGAAGTACGTTCAATTTTAGAAAAAGCGAAGAAAATTACAGTATTAACAGGCGCTGGTGCAAGTACGGAAAGTGGTATTCCAGATTTTCGTTCAGCAAATGGATTGTATGCTGATGCGAATGTGGAGATGTACTTATCAAGAGGGTACTATAACCGAAGTCCGAAAGAATTTTGGAAGCATTATAAAGAAATCTTTCAAATTAATACGTTCCATCAATATAAACCAAATCGTGGACATCGCTTTTTAGCTGCGCTAGAAGAACAAGGGAAAGATATTACGATTTTAACGCAAAATATTGACGGTTTACATCAATTAGGTGGCAGTAAGCATGTCATCGATTTACATGGAACACTTCAAACAGCACATTGTCCAAAATGTAAATCAGGCTATGATTTACAGTATATGATTGATCATGAAGTACCGCGTTGTGAGAAGTGTAATTTCATTTTAAATCCAGACGTTGTTTTATACGGAGATACATTGCCGCAATATCAAAATGCTATCAAACGTTTATATGAAACAGATGTGCTTATCGTTATGGGAACATCACTAAAAGTACAGCCTGTTGCTTCATTCCCGCAAATTGCAAAGAGGGAAGTAGGAGCAACAACTATTTTAGTAAATGAAGAGTTAACAGGACAGGAATATAACTTTGATTTTGTTTTTCAAAATAAGATTGGTGAGTTTGTTGAAGGGTTATCTTCAATGAAATAAGTTATCGAAAAAACTGAGGTATCTGCCTCAGTTTTTTATTTGAGTAATCACTGTTTTAAGCCATATGAAAACATTTTGATAACGTAGTAACAACATCTCTATAATTTATAAAAATTAATTTGCCCCATTTTTCTTTTAGAATAATATTCATGTTATTGTGCATTAAGGGAATGGTAATAAATAGGATGTAAAAACAAAAAACTGAAAATTAAATCTTTTATTTCTTTTATAATTAATATAAAATTCTATATATATCATATAAATAAATTTGATACATAATGATTTTGCGTAGAAATGTTAATAGAATGAAGCGAGGGAGCGAAATGAGACAGAAAAAGGAGCAGAAAAAACAATCGAAAAAGAAAAAGACTCATATTCCATTTCGGTTAAATGTACTATTTTTTATTGTCTTTCTTTTATTTTCAGCTATTATAATTCAATTAGGTAAAGTACAAATCATTGATGGAGAAACGTATAGAAATGAAGTAAACAAAAAGGAAGATGTAACGGTAAGTACTCCCGTTCCTAGAGGGAAAATGTTTGATCGACAAGGTCACGTTATTGTAAATAATAAACCATTGCGAACCGTTACATATACGAAAATGAGAGGAGTAGACTCGAAAGAAGTTTTACAAGTAGCAAGAGATTTAGCTAAGCTAATTGAAATGTCGCAAGAGGACATGGATAAGTTAACAGAGACAGATAAGAAAGATTTTTGGATGCAGTTAAATGAAAAGCGGGCAGCAGCGAAAGTAACGAAAGAAGATGAGAGTAAATTTAGAAAGCAAGAAATAGAAGGAAAAGAGTTAGATAAAAAAGTAGAAGAACTGCGCCGGGAAAGAATTACACAAGAAGAATTAAATGAGCTTTCAAAGGAAGATATAGAAGTATTAGTAATTAAAAGCAAAATGAATGCGGGATATAAAATGACGCCGCAAATCGTTAAAAAAGATGTAAGTCAAAATGAATATGCTGTCGTTAGTGAAAGGTTGGCAAGCTTACCAGGGGTAGATACGACAGTAGATTGGGAACGTGAATACCCAAATGATAAAATACTGCGCTCTATACTAGGTAGCGTTTCTAATGAAAATGAAGGATTGCCAAGAGAACAATTAGATTATTATTTAGTTCGTGATTATAATCGAAACGACCGTATTGGTAAAAGTTACATTGAAAAACAATATGAAGATGCACTACATGGAACGAAGGAACAGTCTAAAAATATTATGGATAAAGCAGGGAAGATTGTTCGAACAGAAAAAGTGACTGAAGGAAAAAGTGGAAATAACTTGATGTTAACAGTCGATATGGATTTACAGAAAAGAGTAGAGGGCAGCCTTGAAAAGAATTTACGAGCCTTTCATGCTGCAGAGCCGATGATGGATCGTGCGTTCGTAGTAATGATGAATCCGAAAAACGGTCAAATTTTATCAATGGCAGGAAAGAAAATTGTAAATAAAGATGGCGGTATGCAAATAGAAGATTATGCATTAGGAACGATGACAAGTTCTTACGAGTTAGGGTCAACTGTAAAAGGGGCTACTTTATTAACTGGATATCAAACAGAAGCGATTAAGCCGTATACACACTTCTTTGATGCGCCAATGTATTTTAAAGGAAGTTCTAAGCCGAAGAAATCGTGGAAAGAATTTGGGGATATTGATGATTTAAGAGCTTTGCAAGTGTCATCGAACGTTTATATGTTTAATACAGCTTTAAAAATGGCAGGCATTAATTATGTTCCAAACAATCCATTAGATATTAAACAAGAAACATTTAATAAAATGCGCTACTATTTTAGACAATTTGGCCTAGGTGTGTCGACTGGTATTGACCTGCCAAATGAATCGATCGGTCAAATAGGTAGAACTGATAACATACCCGGATTTTTACTTGATTACGCGATTGGACAGTATGATACATATACGCCGCTTCAGCTTGCACAATATATTTCAACCATTGCAAATGGCGGTTACCGAATGAAACCACAAATTGTACAAGAAGTTAGAGAGCAACCGAATAGACCAGAGGATGTAGGAAAAGTCGTTCGGTCGATTGAACCAGTTGTATTAAATAGAGTGGATATGGACACTTCGTACATTAATCATGTAAAAGAAGGATTTAGAAGAGTTTTTCAAGAAGCTGACGGAACAGGTACCGGAACGTTTAAAGGTCTACCATATAAACCAGCGGGAAAAACAGGAACAGCTGAGACAGTATATGGTGGAGAAAGTGATATTGGAAGAGATGAGAACAACAACCGAAAAAAATGTTATAATTTAACTCTTGCCGGTTATGCACCATATGATGCGGATCCGGAAGTAGCTTTTTCAGTTGTTGTACCATGGGTGAATGATGATAAATCAGGAATTAATTCTGCGATTGGTAAAGAGATTTTGGATGCGTATTTTGAATTAAAAACAAATAGATCAAATGCAAATTCAATTCCAGTAGAACAACCGAACAAGGCACAGTAAAAATAGTATCACTGCATGGAAACATATTGTGCAGTGATATATTTTTTGAGTTAAAAAGCGCTTTATAAGGTGGGAATGGATATGAAAAAGGAGATTAAGAGAGGCTGGGGAAAGTACATACTATTTATATTGGTGATAGTCATAGGCTACCATTCTTTTACTTTATGTAAGGTGGAAGGGGAATCGATGCAGCCGACTTTATATGAAGAAGACTACGTATTTGTAAATAAAGCGGTAGTACGTCTTTCTAATTTACAACACGGAGAAATTGTCATTATAAAAGAAGAGGATGAATCGAAATATTATGTGAAACGTGTAATAGGGCTTCCTGGTGATGTAATTAACATAACGAACGGAAAGGTATATGTGAACGATAAAAAGCAAGAAGAACCATATACAAACAAAGATTTATTTAACAACACACAAGTATTTTATAATTTTCAAAAGACAAAAATTCCGCCAAATAAGTTATTTGTAATGGGAGATAACCGCGAAGTAAGTAGAGATAGTCGAAATGGCTTAGGATATATTGAAGAAGATAACATAATAGGCAAGGTGGAATTTGTATATTATCCTTTTTCAAAAATGAAAATGATAGAATAAGTGGGGGATGAGCAAAATCCCACTTATTAAAGTTTCACTTTATTTTCTTTAAAAAACCTTTTGGATTAAATGATATGAAAAATTTATGTTTAGACTCGTCGATTATGAAGTTATTATTTTTAGTTAAAAACTCATCCACAGCTTCCATCGGGCCAGGACCCCAATCGGGAAGAAGCGGATTTCCATTAATGGAGGTATCTTCTACAATCATATAACTGCCAGTAGTGACGATAGATTTATATAGTAATAGTTCTTTGGAGACATGTTCTTTACTATGATCAGAATCTAAAATAACTAAAACCACATCATCAGGTTTGCGCATGCTTACAATTGTTTGGATGGCCTGCACAGAAACAGAAGATGCTGTTAAATACGTAATCCGATTATGTGATGGCCGATTTGGCTGCGGAGTTATATCGATAGTAAGTACGTGACCTTTTCCAATTAAATCTAACATAGAAGCTAAATACAGTGCACTACCACCGTGAAAAGTCCCGCATTCAATAATTAAATCGGGCTTTAATTCATAAATAATTTCTTGATACAAAAAGAGATCAGAGGGAAGTTTACAGATTGGAACCCCGAACCAGTGTGTATCGTTTAACCACACGAGGCTGTTGTAATATTGGTTTAGAAATTCATTGCTTATATTATCGATTTTAAATTCTCCTTTCTAAAAAGGATTCTCTCGTTTGACGTAAAGTGTTTACGCATGAAAGTTGTACTATATATTATGTAGTAAGGAATTGTAAGGCGAGTGTTTTTACTTGAAAATAAGCCAAATAACTCATGTGGAAAATGAAAGGAAATGATCGTATGTACAAATACACAATTTGTTTTATTAGAAAAAGCGATAAAATACTGCTATTAAATAGAAATAAAAAGCCGAATATGGGGATGTGGAATGGTGTTGGAGGAAAAATAGAAGAGAATGAAACGCCATACGAAGGAATAATTAGAGAAACGTTTGAGGAAACGGGTATAGAACTTTCAAGTGTAACGTATAAAGGGACTGTTGTTTTTAAAGGTAAAGATGAGCCCCAGGCTAGTGAAGGAATGTATGTGTTCGTTGCTGATTTTCCAGATGGAATGCAAATGAATACACCATTACGTACGGCTGAAGGATTATTAGAATGGAAAGAAATTGATTGGATATTAGATGGTGATAATAGAGGTGTAGTTAGCAACTTACCAAAATACTTACCGACAGTAATAACAGAAGAAAATAAGTTAAAACATATATTCACGTACGATAACCGGAATATTATTAATTACACAACTGCATGTTTGACAGAAGATGATGCGAACAAGCGATATGAAAAACAACTCATTTCTCAATAGAAGAGGATAGTGAAAAATCACGTTTTTGTTCTCATTATATATACGAAGTGATTATATGTTTCAGAAATACAATTTATTGGTCAGAATTGTAATATGTATGATATAACTTTTCTTATGGTGAAAGAGTAGAGAACATACGTAAACGGAAAAGAGGTGGCTTTGCCACCTCTTTTCCGTTAGTCACGAATCGCCTTAATGATAAACCGATGTTGTTTCACATCAAAATATCCTTTTTGTAAGATAATTTCATGTATACGATATAACTCCTCATAATACCTTTCGACAGTAAAATCAGGAATTTGCCACGGAATCGCTTTTAAATAGTAGACGATAGCGCCAATATCATAAAAGCGTTGGAAAGGGAATTCTTCCTTTGCTTCTAAAATAGTAAATCCAGTTTCCTCTAACTCACTACATGCTGCTTCAAGTGACCAACTTGCAAATTCGTTATTTAGCGGTGCGTTAAATTGCTCATTAAGTTCCACACAATCGAGACCACCAACTTGTTGTGTAAGGAAAATCCCATTTTGAGAAAGGATTCTTTTTACTTCAGAAGCAGCATATGATTCATGTTGGTTTAGGATTAGATTAAACTGACCATCTTGAAATGGCAATGCAGTATCATCGTTCACCTCTACAACAGTAACCCCTAAAGGCTCTAATTTCTTTCGAGCAATTGGCACGTTTGGAGCGTAGCCCTCAGTAGCATAAATAGTTGACGGGAACGGTTGTAACATAGATAAAAACTCTCCGCCGCCAGTTCCCATATCTAGCATTGATTTAGCGCGTTGCATAAGCTGGAAAGCAGTACTGCCGTACGACCATGATAAAGGCTCGCTCTTCATTCGGCCCGTTTCTGAAATGAAAGAAAAATCCCAACCGCTAAAATGTGTATTTGCACTTTCTAATAAAGTTAAAAATAATGGATCACGTTTCATAATTATGTCCTCCTATTTTTCAATGAATGATATGATGAGAAAGGAGAAAGGAGAACGGGAGGACCTCTCATGAAAGAGAAGCGGTTTTACGTTTCGTGTTCGAATAGATTCATATAAATTTGCTCCTTGTGAGAATAGTAATTTATATATTCGGGATAATCGAGTGGGAATCCTTTGAGGGTATAAAAGAAGGCAGTTGTTTAATGAAAAAATAAATTGAGTTATCTAATTTTATAGTGTAATTGTTCATCCATACGCATAAAAAAATTATTCTCTCCATAAAATAGTAAAATTATATTGGAGGTTGAATTATGAAAAAATTTAGTGTATTTTCAATAACATTGATGACTTTTGGAATGTTATTATTTGGATTAAATAGGATAATAGATAGCTATTCTGAGCCTATTATCCTATTAGGGTATATTTCTTTTTTAATTGGAGTGGTTCTGAGTATTATAGCGATTGCTAGACGTGAAGATGGAAGATTAAAATTCATATCACTTATCTCTTTCTTTGTTCTCCTGTTTTTCATTACTTGGTTTGAGTCGTTTCAGGTACTACGAATTATTACTTGGCTAAAAAATATCTATTAAAATTTAAATTGTTGGTAAAAATGGGAAACCTTAAATTTAGGTTTCTTTTTATTATATTCGATTATCAATATTAAAACTTATTAGAGCCATTAATAAAAGAAATAGATATATAAACCGAGTGTAAAAATATTTTAATTCTTTGAAAACATTCAGCGATTTAGTATTCTTTATATATGGAATATTTTGTTTATGCGAAAAGAGGGCAAGGTGCTATATGAAAAGAATAAAAAATGTAATGTTACTATTGTTATGTTTCTTATGTTTAAGTGGGTGTAATTATAAAGATGACGATCAGGTGAAAAAATATGTGAAAAAAAAGCACGGAATTGATGTGATTGTAACACATTGGGGTGCTATAAACGAAGGGAATATGGGGCATACATATCATACTGTTCAAGCAAAAAATAACAAAAATATTCAATTTAGAGTAGAGGTAGATGGCTTCTTATATTCAAGAATAAAAGGTGATGAATATCAATACGGAAAAAAAACATATGAGGAATATAAGAAATTTAAACCAATGCTAGAAGAAATGAAAAAATTAGGTTACGTGGAACCTGAAAATAAAAATGTTTTTCAATATATAGTGGATGATGATATAGAGGAGAAACCAACGGATACGTTATTATTAACTTTAAAAACGAGTGACAAGATTGATTACAGTCAATTTGAATCAAAAGAATTAGATCGTTTATATGCTCTAATCCAATTCATTCAGAAGAGTAATAGAAAGATAACAACACTTGAAATTGAGGATTATAATGGTGAATCTATAGGCTTGCCTTTTCAAAATGTGCAAAAAGCTATAACGAAAGAAGAACTGCTTTTAACAATGAAAAACACAGTAAGCGGTTATTGGACATATTTGGTTCAAACTGAAACAAAAGTAGGCGTAAGGTTAAATGAAATTCAAAATGATCGTTTTGAAATTGAGGATATTACTTGTCCACACCCGAAAGACGGCAATTGTCTAGAGTATGAATTGACATTAGTTTTCAATGACAGTGAGATAAAATATAGAAATGATCCATATGTAATAGATGATTTGAGAAAGGTAGTCACTATTCTTAAAGAAGAACTATATAATAAGGAATTTAACATATATTTAAGGAACAAGGATGGAACAAGTTATTCACTCTGGCTATCATCCGAAAAAATTAAGGAAAGTAATAACATAGAAGAGTTAGTAAAATAATGATATAAAGAAGAAATTTAAAGTACTTTTTATGTTTGTTATTTCTGTATTCAAAAGGAAAACCGCTTATACTTCATTTTTGAAGCATAAGCGGTTTTGTTTAAAATACTCAAAAACAAAAATCTTTTGGTAAAGTACCATTTTTAATAACTGTTCTTAACCCATGTTTTATAATCCAAGGATTAATAGGATGCTGTTTATCACGTAATTGCTGTAACCACTGAAAAACGAGTTCTTTATCTTCTTTCGTAATATCGTTAATATGATTGGCTACAGATTTTTGAACATATTTAGAAGGGTCATTCATTAATGGTTCAAGAAGTTGTAAATTGTACTTAAAATTACCTTTTAGAGCTCCTATTTTTTTAGCCCAAGGAAGCCTTGGTCTTGTACCTTCAGAAACTAATCTCCTAATGTGACTGTTTTCGTCATGAATCCACTGTTGTAATATGTTTAGTGTATCTTCATGGTATGTTTCAAGAAAGGGCCGAATGGCATATTCAGCAGTATTCCTTTTCGTTATTTCATACATTGCATTAAACGAGATTTTAAAATCGTTAAGCCCATATTTTTCAACGTATTTTGCAAGAGGCATGTACATATATCCGTTTGTAAATGTGCCTACTTCTGTTGTATTTTCTGGGCCTAATGTTTTTAGTAATATATGTATTGCGGCATTAAAATCTTTTTGTAATGCATTATGTAATTCATCTGCTATTACTTCTATACGCTGCTTTAACTCTAAATTTTCAACTTTACATGTCACCGAATCTACAAAGATGCTTTTAGAGAAAGAAGGATCATGTTTACAAATAGAATCAGCTATTTTTTCGGCTAATTCTTCATTAAATAAAAATTTTAACGGAACATATTTACCCATTTTTTCACCTCATTGGTCGGATAAACGATTTTTATTTTTTAATCGACAATCCATAAACCAAAGTCTCACTCGGAGTCGTAATACTAAAACCTGTCGTCTTATAATCAAGCTTCACTGTATAACCAGTGTAGTCTTTCGTAAATGAATCCATTTGTACGATAAGCTCCGCATCTTCATATACAACATCATCTGCGTTAAATGTATCCCAAATTAAATCGACATCAACGAAAATACTACAAGAGTTTGTCATTGTTCCTCTAATGCGAATGATCTTTTTGTCTTCACGTTCTAATCTATGTATAGCTGCTTTTGCTTCATCAGTAATGCGAATGTTCATTGTATCCCAACCTTTTATTTATATTTCTTCTATTATGGCAAAAACAGGAGCAATAGGGAAGCAAAGAGGTTTGCAACAAAAAACGAGCAAACAAATTTGTTTGCTCGTTTCACTTTATTTTAGTTCACATTTATCAAGTGGAATCACTTTTGTTTTTTTCGTAAATTTATATCCTAACCATAGTACTAAGAAGAGTGGCAAACCGATGTAAGAAACGAGTACGCCATTCCAATCGATTGATTCACCCATAAATGCCCCGTAGTTTTGTCCTAAAATTACGATGATACAAAGTGTAAATGCAAAGATTGGACCGAATGGGAACCATTTTGCTCTATATGGTAAGTCTTTCAAATCTTTTCCTTGTGCAATATATGCTTTACGGAAACGGTAATGACTAATTGCAATGCCGACCCAAGCGATAAAGCCAGACATTCCTGATGCATTTAATAACCAAATGTATACAACACCGTCACCGAATAAAGAAGCAATGAAAGCGATACTACCGACAATCGATGTTACGATTAATGCGTTAACAGGTACACCGCGGCTATCTAATTTACCAAGAAACTTTGGTGCTTTCCCTTGGCGAGCTAAATCCCAAAGCATACGAGTTGATGCATACATACCAGAGTTACCAGCAGATAGTACTGCCGTTAAAATAACAGCGTTCATAACAGAAGCAGCAAAGGCAACGCCCGCTTTTTCGAAAATAAGTGTAAATGGACTTACTGTTACATCACTTGCAGCAAGACTTTCAGTTGTATAAGGAATTAATAAACCGATAACGAGAATCGCAAGGATATAGAATAAAAGAATACGCCAAAAGATTGAACGAATTGCTTTTGGGATATTACGTTCTGGATCAGATGTTTCACCAGCAGCTACTCCTAATAGTTCAGTACCTTGGAATGAGAAACCAGCTGCCATAAACACACCGATAATTGCCATGATACCGCCGTTAAATGGTGCATCTGCAACAGTGAAGTTTTTAAATCCAACCGTTTCACCGCCCATAATTCCAAAAATCATCATGAAACCAACAATTAAAAAGATAATAATCGTAACTACTTTAATAAGTGCGAACCAATATTCAGATTCACCAAACCCTTTAACAGATAAATAGTTTAAAAGGAAAATAATAGCTAAACATAATCCGCTCCAAATAAGAGAAGGGGTATCTGGGAACCAAAATTTCATAATTAATGTTACGGCTGCAAGTTCAGCAGCAATCGTAATTGCCCAGTTATACCAATAGTTCCATCCAAGTGCAAAGCCAAGTGATGGATCAACAAATTTTGTTGCGTACGTGCTAAAAGATCCAGTAACAGGCATGTAAGCTGCGAGTTCAGCTAAGCTTGTCATTAAGAAGTAAACCATAATTCCAATTGCGGCGTATGCAATTAATGCACCACCAGGTCCAGCTGAATGGATGACACCACCGCTGGCAAGAAATAGTCCGGTACCAATTGTACCACCGAGAGAAATCATCGTAAGGTGCCTTGATTTTAGACCGCGTCTTAATTCACCTTTTCCTTGTGTAGTTTCTGTTTTAGAGGTAGCTTGATTTGTTGCGCTATTCATGTTCAACACTCCTTTTCTTGTAGGTTAGGAAGGAGCGGGGGAGAAAAATACAAAAAACCGCCAAAGGAATTTGGCGGAACGTTTCACAAATAACCACCCCATCATACCCTTCCGTTAAGATAGCACCCCACGTTTACACGGTAATTTTGTAAACGTGACAGTTCTGTTCCTTTCGGAGACAGCCCCAGCTCATATTTCCAGAGAAGAAATATAAACTTCGGCAACTTTTCCTTTCAAACGGAGTCGGTGACATTCTCTGTGTCTCGTCCGTCGTACTCTTAAAAGTCGCAACCTCTACCTCATCGGATTGATGAGGATTTATATATTGCTAAGATTTTTAATATATGGCAATTGTAATGACTTTCTGAATATATTGCAAGATATTTTGTTAGGAAAAGTCAAAAAATATCGGTTATTGTATAGGAAACGCTTGCGAAACTCCACCCGAACCTACTATTATGTAGCAATAAGCAAAGAAAAAATTGTTATACAAATGTTTCGCAAAAAATATTGAAAAACCCTCTAAATTAAAAGAAAATTCAGAAAAATATAATTCGACATTCATAATAAAGTCATATTATTTGTTATAATTAGAGTAACGTTTAAGCAAAAAGGGGAAATCAAAATGAAATTAGAAACAGAAAGGCTCTATATAGTGCCGTGTACAGAAGAGAGGATTCAAGTCGCTAACGAGCAAGGATATAATAGCGGTCCGCATATTGTAGGGCATGTAGAGAATGTGAAACAAGATGAGGTTTTATTACCATGGGGGGCGTGGTATGTTCTTCGAAAAGAAGACGATAGCGTTTTAGGTGATATTGGGTTTAAAGGGAAACCAAACGAGGATCAAACAGTAGAAATTGGCTATGGATTCATTGAGAAATATTGGAATCAGGGCTATGCAACAGAAGCTGTAAAAGAACTAATCGATTGGGCTTTCAAAACAGGTGAGGTAGAAACAATAATTGCAGAGACACTTCTAGATAATTATAGTTCGATGCGTGTTTTAGAAAAGTTACATATGAAGAGAGTAAATGCTACAGAAATGATGATTAATTGGAAAATAGAAAAATAAAAAATACCGCTCTAAATTGAGCGGTATTTTTTATAGTTATGGTAGCATTTGCTTCTGATCATTCGGATACTCAGCCGTTGACGTATTAGGACGATTGGAATGATTACGAACAGCAATGAAAATAGAAATAATAACGACAAGACCAACTGCAACGTAAGAAAGTGAAATAATAGTTGGATCCACTTTAAATGTAGTAAGCAGTGTACGAATGTTTGTAAAGATAATAAGACCACCAACTAATACGCCAAGTAAATGAGAAGGAACGATGCGAACTAGCCATGCCGCGATTGGTGCCGCTACGATACCACCGAGCATGAGAGAAAATACCCAAACCCAGCTTACTTGTTCCCAGCCAAGTGAGATGAAGAAGCCGATTGTTGCAGCGAGTGAAACAGGAAATTCACTCGTATCTACAGATCCAATAACTTTTCTAGCTTCATTTCCTCTTGCTAGAAGAACAGGTGTCGTAATCGGCCCCCAACCACCGCCACCAGTTGAATCAACGAATCCAGCGAATAAACCAAGCGGCACAAGTTGTTTTGCAGACATACGCTTATTTGAAGTGACAATTTGTTTTTGAATGATGAATCGTAATAAAATATAAACCCCTAAAGTAAATAAAAATACGGAAATGTACGGTTTAATTACATCACCAGGTAAATTGCTTAAAAAACATGCCCCAACAAATGCGCCGATTGCCCCAGGTAATGTAAGCCTGGAAACTGTATATTTATCAACGTTTCCAAATTTGATATGAGATGCGCCAGAAGCTGCAGTTGTAACGACTTCAGCTAAATGAACTGATGCGGAAGCTACAGCCGGTGCAATACCAAACATTAATAATAGTGAAGTAGACGTTACCCCATACGCCATTCCGAGTGCTCCATCGATCAGTTGAGCGAAAAATCCAATAATAGCAAAGACAATTAATTTCTGCATAAATAATCCCCCTGTAATAATAAATGAAAAAGACACTTTTCCCGTATGAGAAAAGTGCCTTTGGTTTTTCCAATCAGCAATAATTAAATTTGTTTCATTATAATACATATTAATCGTATAAATCAACTAGGTTTTAAAGTTTTTGAATTGAATGAAAGAAAAATAAAATATACAATAAAAGGATGGAGAGAAAGGGGAGAAAGAATATGTTAGCATTTGATCATCTCGTTCACGCAGTGCAATGTACACCGGAGGAAGCGGCAAAACAAATGCAGGAGCTTGGATTTCATACTGTATTAGGCGGAGAGCATACTACTTGGGGTACTTGGAATAGTTTAAGTTATTTTGACTTATCATACATAGAATTTTTAGCAGTTCAGCATGAAGAAAAAGCGAAAGAAGCAGAAAATCCATTAGTACAAGAAACAGTGGTGAAACTACAAAATGGAGAAGGAATGCTACAAATCGCGATCCGAACAGATGCAATTGAGGAGCTAGCAGTTAACTTTAATAAGTACGGCTTACATACGATAGGGCCATTTGAAGGGAAACGCATGAGAAAAGATGGCCGGCTTTTAGAATGGAAAATGTTATTTGTTAAGCAAGAAGAGAACGGACCGAAATTACCTTTCTTTATACAGTGGAATGAAACGGACGAAGAAAGAAGAAACGATTTACGTAACAGTGGGACGATCACTGAATATAAAAACAAAGTGCAACAAATTGAAACGATTCATTACGCAGTAAAAAACGTTCGAGAAACAGTACGGAAATGGAAAAAAGTAATGGGACTATCTACAAGCTCAGTTGTGAAAAATGAAAAATGGAATGCTGAGAGTCAAAGTGTAGTGTTTGGAAATATTCATGTGCAGTTTTGTGAACCGATTGGAGAAGGGCTAGTACTAGAACATTTGAATAAGAATGGCGAATATCCATTTGCAGTAGAGTTTAAAGGTGGAAATAAACGAGAGCATGAAGTGCTAGGTAGTTTGTACATATATTAATAGAGGTGAACGTTGTGGAAGAAATGCTTAGGGAGATAGAGAGAATACTAGAATGGCCTCGTATTGTAAAGTGTACAGCTATTTCAAAAGGTTTCTCACATGAAGAGAAACATAAAATAGAATTAGAAAACAAAGTAACATATTTTGTAAAAGTATGTGATACAGTTCATTTTGAACGTAAACAAGAAGAATATACGTATATGAAACGATTAGAGTCATTACATATTCCAACACCCAAGTTAATTCATTTCATAATAATTGAGAAATTAAATAAATGTGTTCAAGTATTTGAATGGACCCGAGGTATAAATGGTGAAGAAGGTTTAACGAAGTTATCGGTGGAAGAACAGTATAAGGCAGGAAGAAAAGCAGGGGAAGTATTAAAGAGGATTCACTCAATTGAAAGAGAAAGTGCAAGTAATAAATGGGAAACATCTAGATGGAATAAATACGAAAGATACATAGAGGCACTAACAGATTACGAGGTGAATTTTCTGGATTTGAAGCCAGTATTAACCTTTGTAGAAAATCATAAAGATTTATTGGGAAATCGTCCAATAAGATTTTTACATGATGACTTCCATCCAGCAAATAGTATGATTCATAATAAGGAGTTTATCGTTATTGATTTTGGTGGATATGATTTTGGCGATCCAATACACGATTTTTATAATGTAGCGATTTTTACTACAAGAATAAGTAAACCATTTGCGGTTGGACAAGTTCACGGTTATTGCGGAGGCGAACCATCGCTTCATTTTTGGAAACTCTATACATTGTACGCCGCGATGACATTCCCAGCGGATATCGTTTGGACGAATCGAAGTACGCCGCATTTAGTAGATGATATGAAGGAAAGATTAAATGGAATTTTAGAAGATCATAATCATTTTTCATCTTATATTCCAAAATGGTATCAATCAAGCGAATTTAATAAATAAAGGAGTAATTTATATGGATAAAATAGCGGTAATTTCAGATATACATGGTAATATTCAAGCATTAGAATCCGTGTTGAATGATATTAAATTAAGAGGAATCGAGCGCATTATTTGTCTTGGAGATTTAGTAGGAAAAGGACCTCATTCCAGTGAAGCAATTGAAATCATTCGTAAAGAATGTGAAGTAGTCGTAATGGGAAACTGGGATGATTTTATTACAAAGCCGACTGAATTTGAAGCATTGAAATGGCATCAAAAACAATTATCGGAAGAACAAAATGACTATTTAAGAAACTTACCATTTTCAATCGAGTTTTATATGAGTGGGAAATTCATTCGTATGTTTCACGCTTCACCGAGAAGTTTATATGAAAGAATTCAACCACACGCTTCAAGAGAAGAACGTATTAGTATGTTCGAAAATAGTGATCTGACGGAAAATATAGAAGGGGAAAGAAAACCAGATGTCGTTTGTTACGGTGACGTTCACCAAGCATTCGTTCAAAATTTCAGAGGGAAAACGTTATGTAATGCCGGTAGTGTAGGAAACCCACTTGAAATAACACAAGCTTCCTATTTAATATTTGAAGGAACTTACAATAAAAAAGAAGCAGCGAGCTTTTCTATTCAACTTGTACGAGTACCGTATGATATTGAATTAGCTATCAGACTAGCAGAAGAACTCGAAATGCCAGAAATTGAAGAATACAAACAAGAATTACGGACTGCTTTATATCGAGGGTTTAAGGGGAAGTAAGCTAATAATATATCAACGATTTTTCAAATATATCTATCATAACTTAAAATATATCAACGATTCGACAAAGGATATCGATTTACCGACAAATAGTGACATGAATTGTTACTTATAATTATATTATGTAAACTAATTATAAAGGGAGATATCATGAACCGAAAACAACGAATCAAAGAAATTGCAGATCATATTGTAAAGCTAAACTTAACCTATCCAACAAGAGTTGGAGTAAGTGGTATTACAGCATCAGGAAAAACAACATTTGCAAACGAACTAGCGGAAGAAATAAAAAAACGAGGATTACCAGTAACACGCGCCAGCATTGATGATTTTCATAATCCAAGAGTGATTGGCTATGCAAAAGGAAAAGAATCTGCAAGAGGGTATTATGAAGATGCACACGATTATACAGCTTTCAAAGAAAGATTATTAATGCCTTTAGGACCTAACGGAAATTTACAGTATGAAACGATTTCTCATAACTTAATAACGGATATGCCTGTACATAATGAGCCGCTATTGGCCACGCAAAATATGATATTAATAGTAGATGGAACGTTTCTATTGAAAAAAGACGTTGCGTATTTATTTGATTACAAAATCTTTGTAGATACAAATTTTGAGATTGCGAGAAAACGTGGTGCTAAGCGGGAAACTGAAGCTTTTGGAAGTTATGAAGAAGCAGAGAAGATGTTTTTGAACAGATATCATGCGGCCTGTAAGATGTATATAGATGAGCATAATCCAAAAGAGTGTGCGAATGTTATATTTAAGAATAGTGATTTAGGAAATCCAGAAGTTATATTTCATGAAAGAGCGTAATACATAATCAGAAATATATGTATAGCCTTTTGTTTATTGTTATAATTAAATTAATTTTATGAAGCAAATAAAAGGGGATAAGACAATAAAAAACGCAAAAAGGGGACAAGAAATATAATGAATGAAGTACTCGAACTAAAAGAAGAACTACTACAAATTAAAAATAATAATTATGCTGTACCAGAAGACGTAGATGCATATCCATATGCGCAATGGATGCTAGATTATATCGGATCACCTGATGCTGAATTACGTGATGATTTAATTTATAGTACGCTTCACACATGGATTACAAATGATGTATTTAGACAAAAAGAGTTAAGAGGATTAATGTTACAAGCAATTAGTCCTGATTATTTATTTTATAAAATTGGTGAAAAGGGAACAGACTCTGTATTTAAACGTGCATTCTCCGTATTAATTCCACCACTTATTTTATCTGTTCATGAAAGAGAACCGTTGTTATCGGAAGAACAATTGTACAGTGTGGCAGAACAAGTGTTGGAATATGTGTATTTAGAAGAAGATGTAAGGGGCTACGTAGAAGGAAAAGGCTGGGCACACTCTACTGCACATGCAGCAGATGCGCTCGATGCGTTAGCACGTACAATTCAAAATCGTGAGTTTTCATATGCGATTCTTGCGGCTGTTCGTCAGAAGGTTCGATTGAGTGATTACGTATATGTACACTTTGAGGATGAGAGATTAGTAAAGCCAATTATGTCGTTACATAACCAAAAGCTTTTAACTGAAGAAGAGTGGAGCAATTGGCTACATAGTATAGCAACTGTTGAGGACATCCGACATCCGCAGCGTGCTATTTTAGTACAAAATATTAGATCGTTCTTAAGAAGTTTATATTTCAGAGTTTTAGAGACAGAGGGTAGTACAGCCTTTACAGATGATATATTGGAGACTTTGAAGGGTTTGCGTAGGTATTAAAAATTCTTTTTTCTAACAGAAAAGTACATAAAATCAACATCTCCCAACCATACTAATAAAATGTGTTGGAGGTGAGTTTAATGGACAAAAAAGACTTTGAAAAAGTATACAATGATTATTTACATCAAGGGGAAGAGCACGCTCAATTTGAAATAGCTCAGGAAGTTACTTCAGGAGCAGAACAAATTGTTGCTGTTCGTAAAAATGATGAAGGTAATTTGATTGCTTTTAAAACAAGTAGCGGGAGAGAGTTAAATTATATGACTGCTCTTAATGGAGCAAAATCAGGGAAGTTAGCTCATGTGGACGTATTTCATAAGTATGGCAGAGATATTATACGTAGTGAACCTGATGGAATAAAAGAAAATAACTTAGATAATTTACCTTCATTTTAAACGGGTAAACCTCAAGAAGAGAATGTTCATTACGATATTCTCTTCTTTATTTTGCGAAGTTTTCCTTGTAAATAGACGATTCATTTTTAAAGTGCAATCATACTTTTAAAGAGCGCTCTAAATTTCTCTTTATCTTCTGCTGTAAATGGTTTCGGTCCCTTTGTACGTTTACCACTTTTTCGAACCATTGCACTTAAATATCGTGTTTGTAACAATTGTTCAATGTTATCATTCGTATACTTATAGCCTTTATGGTGTAGTACGATACAGCCTTTTGCTAAAGCGAGCGAAGCAAGACCGTAATCTTGTGTTACGATTAAATCTTCTTTTTTTGCTAACTGCATAATTCGGTAATCTGCAGCATCTGCCCCAGAATCAACATAAATTGTTTCTACTCCTTTTGGTTGCTGAGCATTAGAATAATGAGAAAAGCTAGTAACGAGGGTAACAGGAATTTCTGCCTTCGTAGCTTCAAAAATAATCACATCTTTTACAGGACAAGCATCTGCATCAACGTAAACTTTCATTGGTATCACTCCTATAAATAGGTTCGTGTTGATAATAATGGTAGATTTTTCTTTTGTCAAACGAGAAAGCTTTATCTCACATTATTTTTCACAAACCAAAATAGCCTCACGTAAACGAGAAATCCCTTCCTCAATTTGATCAATATTCACTTTTCCATAAGATAAACGAATATAACCATCTTTCGCGCCGAAAATACTACCCGGCATAAAGGCGATTTCTTGTTTTAAACTTTGCATAATGAGTTGTTTTTCGTTTATAGGTTCTTTTAATTTCCCCCAAATGTATATACCACCAGTAGGGTTTGAAAAAGAGATTTTGTCGTGAAGTTGCTCATTTAAGGCGCGAACGATAACGTCTCTTTTTTCTGCTAGTTGTTTTCGTAACGGTACGATATGCGACTGAAATGGTACAGTTTCAAAAAATTGTTGCATAAGCCACTGTGGGAAAATGCTCATACCTAATTCCATTTGGTGTCTTGCGTCGGATAACCTTTCTACTACAGACTGCGGGGCAACAAGCCAACCAACTCGTAAGCCTGGTGCAATCATTTTTGATAAAGAATGTACATAAATGACAGTTCCATTTTCATCAATTGATTTCAAAGTAGGGCAAGGTTGTTTCTTTTCTAGCGTAAGTAAACTAGACGGATCATCTTCCACAATCGCAATTCGTAAGTCTGCACAAAGTGATAATAGTTTTTTTCTACGGTTTGGATGAAGCATCGTCCCCGTAGGGTTTTGGAAATTTGGATTTAAAAAAATCATTTTAATGCGGTGCTTTCTATATAACTCCTGTACATCATCTGGGTTAATGCCGTGTTCATCAACAGGTAATGGGAAAATACGAATACCTGCTGATTGGAATAGAGGCAGGGAATAACAGTGTGAAGGACTTTCGAAAGCAACAGCATCACCTGGATTTAATAAACATTGCACGATAAGGTGAAGTGCTTGCTGTGCGCCAGATGTAATCATAATGGATTGTTCAGTCGCCTCAACTTTTAAATATTCCTTCATATATTTTACGACCGCTTGTCTTAGCGGGAGATAGCCTTGCGGATGATCGTAACTTAATGAATGCGTTAACGGTTGTTCACGTAAAATCGCTTGTAGTTGATCGTGGGGATAAAGATTACAACCGAGCTCTCCGTTTGCAAAATCAATAATATTTTCATTTTGTTGTACTTCTGCCCGAATATGGCGAAGTAGTGGTAAGTTTGGTAAAAAAGTACCACCTTCTACGAAATTTCTCCAGTTCGGCGTTAATGTTGGAGAAACACCCCACATATGTGTACTCACGCGTGTTCCTTTACCAGTCGTACTCTCTACAATTCCCATAGCACGTAGTTCATTATAAGCAGTCGTTACTGTACTTCTGTTTACATTTAACTGCGTAGCTAATTTCCGTTCTGAAGGGAGGAAGCTTCCTGGAGGAAGTTCTCCATATGTAATACGTTTTTCAATAAAGTCAACAACTTGCTGATAAATAGGGATTTTACTGTCACTATCTAGTTTCCATTCCATAAAAAACGCCTCCGTATCTCTTATATACATCAAGTATAGCAAATTGGCTGGGTAAAAAAACAGCCAATTGGACGGTGTTATATACAGCCAATTTTACTATGCTAAATAGGGAAGGGGAGATTCGGATGAAACGATGGCAAATGGAATGGCTCCTAGTATCAGTTGCATTAGTATGGGGAGCAAATTATACAATAGGAAAGTATGGAGTGGCATATATGTCATCCATTCAATTTAATAGTTTACGATTTTTAGTAGCATCACCGGTATTATTACTTATTACATTTTTAATGGAACGCTCATTACGTATTGAAAGAAAAGATTGGTTACGATTAGTAGCAGTCGGTATCGTTGGTACGACAATGTATCAAACGATGTTTATGCTATCTGTGAAATATACTTCAGCAACAAACGCCTCATTATTAATTGCAATGTCACCTATTTTTACAGGGATATTAGCAGTATTGCACAAACAAGAACGTTTTTCGATGAAAGTACAAATTGGTTCAATAGTGGCCTTTGTTGGTGCAGCATTCGTTTTATTAACAGGGCATACAGGAGGAGCTACTTACGAATATGCGTGGCTCGGAAACATAATTGGATTAGTCGCAGCGATTGCGTGGGGATGGTACCCAATATTAGCGCAACCTCTTATAACAAAATATTCCGCAATGAGAGTCACATCTTGGTCAACTTTAATTGGAATTGTACCTCTCGTTGTATATTGTTTATTCAACGTAAATACATTAACGTGGCCAGTAGACATGCCAAGCTGGGGGTCTCTAGCATATTCAATCGTCTTCGCGACAATCTTCGGACTTGCAATGTGGTATGTCGGTATTAGTAAAATAGGCTCAACGAAAGTAATGGTTTATATGTATCTTGTACCATTGTTCGCAGTTATCTTCGCGGCAGTAACTATCGGAGAGCAAATCAACATGATGCAACTCGTTGGCGGACTTATAATCTTTATCGGCTTATATGTTGTAAAAAAGGGTGGAATTCAAAAGCAAGCTCTCAATTTGAAAAAAGTAAGTTAACAATAAAAAGGATCTCTTTCATATAGAAGGAGATCCTTTTGGTTTTTGTAATAAAAGCGCTTGTTCAACAGCCCATTTTTGATGATCATGAATGAGAAGCTCTACAGCAAGTAAAGGAGACATCCACCGCAAAACATGATCTTCCTCACAGTTTTCAGTTTGTGTTTGCACCATGTTCGCAATATAAAAGAACCCATCGTTTAAATAATATGTATCTTCTTTTTCCGCATAAAAATAGCGCATTGCATTACCGATATATTGATTAATTTCAATTGCCCATCCTAATTCCTCTAGTAGTTCACGATGTAAGCATTCATCTTTTGTTTCGGTACCTTCCATACCGCCACCAGGTAAAAAATAACGGTCTCCTTTTTGGATAATAGCAATGTTTGAAGAAGTTGAGTTAAAAATAATTGCATAACAACTAGGTCGTAATACATATTGCTCAGTAGGCTTTTTATAACCAAAAATAAGTTTAGATATCATAAAACACGTCACCTCTCTATAAAATACACAAAAGGAATAATAAGGTAAAAATAGAATTGTATAAGTATAATCTTACGAGATTGGAGTGATAACAAAATGATAAATCGAAAGTGTTCGCGCTGTAAAGAAATTACAGGTACATTGCACGGTGGTAAAAAAATTAAGGAAGAATTTCTATGTGAGGACTGTTTACAAAAAGGAATTGCGAGCGGTGAAATCGAATTATCACAAGTGGAGCAAGAACAAACTTCGTATCTTTCTATAAAAATATTAAAAATAATGAGTGTGATTTATTTAATAGCATCTATTTTAATGGCTTTTTCAACCGGTCCATTTATACATAATATAGGATTTGATGAAATGTCCATTTCAGGCCCAGAATTAGGTTTAATAAGTATTGTTATGCTAGGTTCTTTATTCCAGTCTGTTCTTGTATTTTGCGGGATATGGGTATTCATCCTTTTAGTAGAAACAGTCATTAAAATTTATGAAAAAATGAAGTGAGTGAGAGGGAGAAACATATGCGAGTAAGAAACATCCAAGGGGAAGATTATGTAAAGATTCATTCTGTTTTAAATGATTGGTGGGGCGGGAGAGACATGGCTGCCATGTTGCCAAAATTGTTTTTCGTTCACTTTCAAGAAACGAGTTTTATCATTGAAGAAGATGGCGAAACGTTAGGTTTCTTATGCGGATTCTTTTCGCAAACGCATAAAGAGGAAGCGTACGTTCATTTTATCGGGGTAAATCCGAAGTATAGAAGAAGAGGAATTGCATCGACATTGTATTCGTATTTCTTTGATGTCGCACGTGCAAATAATTGTAAAGTTGTAAAAGCAATTACGTCACCAGTTAATAAAAAATCGATACAGTTTCATCAAGAAATCGGTTTTCGAATTGAGGCTGGGGATGATGAGATAGAGGGTGTATCGGTACATACAAATTATGATGGGAACGGCGGTAGTAGAGTTTTATTTTTGAAACATGTGTAAAAGTAGGCTAGCGAAAAGTTAGCCTTTTTGTTGTGAGGAGCTAGAAATATGGAGAGTAAACAAAGTAGAAATGAATACTTACGACGCATTTATAAAGTGCAAGATTATATAGAATCAAACATAAATGATTCACTTTCAATTGAAGAGTTAGCGGATGTAGCAGGATTTTCAAAGTTTCATTTTCATCGGATTTTTAAGGGGATAGTAAACGAGTCATTATCACGGTATGTAAACCGATTGAAGTTAGAAAGGGCAACACATCTACTTACATATCGGACAGATATGACGATTACAGATATTGCGTATCACTTCGGATTCACAGATTCAGCAGTTTTCTCCCGAACATTTAAAAATTATTACGGCGTAAGTCCATCTCAATATCGAAACGACAATAGCAAGAATTGCAAAGACGTAAGGGGAATTCCTCAATACAATGAATGTAAGAAGGTTCGAGGAAATGTTGAAATTGTAACAGCAGACAATATAAACGTCGCATACATAAGACATATCGGTACATATGAAGAGTTAACTATAGCTTTTCCGAAAATGATAGAGAAATTATTTCATTACGCAGCTAAGCAAAACTATCATGTATTTGAGGATACGAAAGTATTAACCATTTACCACGATCATCATGAATTTACTGAGGACTATCATTTAAGAACAAGTTTATGTGTAACAATTTCAGATGAATCCACAGTAGAAACGAACGACGTTGGAATAATGGTAATACCTTCTGGAAAGTATGCAGTAGGACATTTTGAAATATGCCAAGATGAATATAAAGGAGCATGGGACTTTATATACGGTGAGTGGCTTCCAAATAGCGGATATAAACCGAGAGATTCGTATCCTTTTGAAGTATATAGAAATGACCCAAAGCAGCATCCAAAGCATAAACATATAGTTGATATATATGTACCTATCGAACCTTTTTAATTATAGGTTAAAGGGGAAGGAATAATGAAAATTGCTGAAAAGTTAGATCAGATTATAAAAGAAGAATATGAAAATATGAATGGTATGTTAGTAGTGCAGAAAGGTAATGTTATTTTTGGAAAATATTATAACGGTTACGGTCCAGATGATGCATTTCACATAGCGTCAGTCACAAAAACGATAATCTCTGCGCTAATTGGGATATGTATAGATAAGGGCTATATAAAAAGCGTTGATCAAAGAGTAATAGAATTTTTCCCGGAATATAACGTTAATTCATCTGAAATAACAGTACGACATCTGTTGACAATGACAGCTCCACATCCTTTCGTAGACTGGCAGGAGCCGTTAGAAGAACTATGTATGCAACGAGATTGGGTACAGTATACGTTAAATAGGATAGGACAAGGCGGAGAAATTGGGGCTTTTAAATATTCATCTGCAGGAGCTCATATACTATCAGCGATCATAACGAACGCAACAGGAAAAAATGCGCGTGAATTTGCGAATGAATACTTATTTCAGCCACTCGGCATGAGAGAAATTCCAAACTACAATATGAAAGCATTTGGATTTGATGACTTATTCGGAAAAGATGTGAAAGGATGGGTTCACGATCCAAATGGTATTTCGACGGGTGGCTGGGGACTAACGTTAACGGTTAGAGATATGGCGAAGTTTGCACAGATGTATTTGAATGAAGGTATTCATAATGGAAAACAAATACTATCAAAATCATGGATAAAAGAATCGACAGAAATGAACCCAAATCAATATGGTTACTTATGGTGGTTACGAGAAGAAGATGGAATCTTTTCATACTGTGCAATGGGTGATGGGGGGAATATGATTTGTTGTATTCCGAAGCAGGATTTGGTTGTAGTAATTGCTTCTGAAGCTAAGCCGAATGCACG
Source organism: Bacillus cereus group sp. BfR-BA-01441 (assembly GCF_022663075.1). Classification (NCBI taxonomy): domain Bacteria; kingdom Bacillati; phylum Bacillota; class Bacilli; order Caryophanales; family Bacillaceae; genus Bacillus; species Bacillus cereus group sp. BfR-BA-01441. Next base: position 83,681 of record NZ_JAKUEU010000001.1, on the reverse strand, counting down.
GGATAGATGGGAATTAATTAAAGGGTGCATACTTCCTTATTTAAAAGATTAATATGGTTATTTTTATAAAAATAAGAATGAAAGGTTTAGTTAAACTTGTTTTGTTCTCCATGATAGAAAAAAGTGTTGTGTTAACAAAGTTATGTAACTAAGATTATAAAACTTCAACACCTATACCATTATTAAATAATTGCAAGGTGTTGAAGTACTTTTTAATCTATTAAAGCTGCTTTCAACTAAAAGAAGAAACATCTTTTTTCTTAGCTGTTTAACTATTTTTTAACTTTGTGAAGTATGAGATACATCGTGCCCAGCACAATTGCTAGTAAGGTAAATTTAATTAATTCTATTAGGCTGGCATCCCACTTGTTTTGTACTATATCTGTTAAATAAAATACATTAAACATACCATGTGAAAATGCGGGTGATATTACAGAACCGCCATATTCTCTCGTGTACGTTAAAATTATAGATAATATAAATAATAAAGAGAGATAACTTAATATTCCTACAAACTGAAACTCATAATTTTTATAAAAGATTGCTATTGGTAAATGCCATGAAGACCAAATTGAAGCTATAATAATAGCTGTTTGTATGAATGTATATTTTTTTCGTAAATAGTAATGAAAATTCCCTCGCCATATAATCTCTTCTAATAATGCAGATAAAGATCCAACTGTAAGACCAACGAGCAAGAGAAATCCTACTTCATTCCAATGATGATATAAGAACTTTATATCATAAATATAAAAATAAAAATGGAGACATAGCCCTAGAAGTAGTGGAAATAATATGGAGAAAATTAGTGTTTTTATTTTTGAACGTGAAATTCCTAGTGTATGAACTATTTTTTGTTTCTTATATAATGTTTGATATGAAGTAACTGCTAAAAGCGGAACAACCATTGTAAACCCTAAATAATTACGACCATTTTCTATGTTCAGCAAGATGATATATACAAGTGATGTAAGAAAATAAATACATAATGTTGAATGATAAACTATGTGTTTATTAATATTTTTCACCTGCCTAAGTATGTATAAGTGGTTAATCGAATATCCGATATTTTAATTATATATGAAATGGAAATCGACAGAATGAATATTTCCATATTATTGTTTTTTAGATAGAAAAAGTGTCGAAATTGCATATATTGAACTTGTAGAAAAAATTTAATTATCCCCGTAACTTTTCACAACAAAAAATCGTTAAACAAAAGAATAGATTTTTTATCACGAATGGGGGAGAACCATGAAAATGTTAATACTAGGTGGTACACGATTTTTGGGAAGAGCTGTGGTAGAAGAGGCTTTGAAAAGAGGGCATGAAGTTACATTATTTAACCGCGGAACAAACAAAGAAGTTTTTCCTGAAGTGGAGCAGCTGATCGGTGACAGAAATGGCGATGTATCAAGTTTAGAAAATCGAAAATGGGATGTTGTTGTGGATACATGTGGGTTTTCTCCGCATCACATTAGAAATGTTGGAGAAGTACTTAAAGATAATATTGAACACTATATATTCATCTCAAGCCTTTCCGTATATAAAGATTGGATTCCGCATGACATAAAAGAAGACTATATATTACAACCTGAACCGACGGATGATCAAATAAAGGCTGTAGAGAATGGTGAAGTTTCACCTTATGAGTATTATGGTGCACTGAAAGTATTATGTGAAAAAGAAGCAGAGAAGTATTGGCCGGGGCGTGTATTACACGTAAGAGCAGGACTTCTTTCAGGAATGTTTGATTATACAGATCGACTTCCATACTGGATTCAGCGTGTAGCAAAGGGTGGGAAAGTATTAGTACCAGGAAGAAAAATTCGTCCCGTGCAATTAGTTGATATAAAAGATGTCGCGAGATGGGGGCTAAATATGGCAGAACATAATAAAGCAGGAACATTTAATATAACAGGTCCGAATGATGAATTGACGATGGAAGAGCTATTAAATACGTGTAAAAAGGTTACGAATAGCGATGCTGAATTTGTTTGGGTAGACGAATCATTTATGAGTGAACATAATGTGCAGCCTTGGACAGAAATGCCTTTGTGGATTTCAGAAACTTTTCCATTAGATGGTGAGACGAAGCCGTGGAGAGGCGGGTTTTCTATTTGTATCGAAAGTGCGGTTAATGAAGGGCTTACTTTTAGAAGAATAGAAGAGACAGTTACAGATGTGTATGAGTGGATGGAGAGTACGGAAGAATGGGAATTAAAAGCAGGTATTTCAGGCGAGAGGGAGAAAGAATTGTTAGAAAGATGGTATCAATAAATTTAGCGGAGTTCTTTGAATATGCTTGATTGCACATAAGGAGGAAAAGGTGATGTGGAAAGACACCATTCACAGTATCTCATCAAATTTAAGCTTGAAAAACCCAGCTACGAAGGATGAACTTACTGATATACAAAAATGTTTACATGTGGAGTTACCGAATGATTTATATCAATTATTACAGGAAACAAACGGTATAGAAGGTGAATACGGTGACTTTATATGGTCTGCTTCAAAAATTAAAACTGAAAATATGAGTATGAGAAATATAGTTGATTTTAAGGATTTATACATGCCTTTTGACTGTTTATTATTTTTTGCTGATGGGGGAAATGGTGATTTGTTTGGCTATTCTATTTTGAATGGAAAAGTACAAAAAGATGATATATATGTATGGAACCATGAAAATGATAGTAGAACGTGGGTTGCTCCTTCTTTAAAGACTTTTATGGAGTGGTGGGAGAGTGGAAAGATGATAATTTAAATATAGTATCAAAAAAAGTGCCTTGTTACTAAAGAAACAAGGCACTTTTTCACGAATAATTAATCTACCACTCAATCGGTTCTTCCCCATACATCTCCCATAGCCTAGGAAACATCTTTTTTAAACCTTCTTCATCGTCTTCATCCCAGTCAAATTCAAAATCTACATCGTCGAATTCTTCATTAGATAAGACATGGTAAAGTGTAAAGTAAGTATCATCTTCGTCACCAGTTTTTTCTGCATATACAGTGAAACCGAAATATAAAGAAAGTTCTTCTATTTCTGGGACGTCATACTCACTCAAATTTTCTAATACAGGAATTAATCGTTCTGGATCTTCAATACAAGCTTCGTATGTCTCTTTTCCTTGATATAATAACCATCCGCGGAAGTAATCGAAAGTATCATCTGAACAGCCACCCATAATAATATAGGTTGCTGCCCATAAACGGGAGGTATAGGAGTCTTTCAAAAGGCGATGCATATGCGTATCAAAAGCTACAATTTCATGTACTGTACGTTTAGCAAGGTGAGAAGTAAGCCATTCTATTTGTTCTTCTTGGTCCTCACCTTTCGTTTTTGCACGATGAAGTAGCTCCCAAAATTCTTCTTCGGTTATCGTTTTTTCTTTTATGTAATCTTCCCCAGGCAACGGGTCTGTATATCCTTTTTTACGTTTGGAAGCAACTAGTTTATTAGCTTCATTCATACATTCTTCTTCTGTTTCAAACTCTTTCGCTTTCACACTGCCAGCTGTGCCAATTTTTCCGTAAAACACAACATAGTCTTTTTCTTTCACAACGATTTTCCAAAACTTATTTGATTTCTCAGTTTGCTGGATTAATAACGTTTCCATCCGTACCCCCATAATGTTTTCTAGTGTGCAATATGATTGTAACATATGTATATGCACTTGTAATGATGAAAAATAATAGTTTAGAAAATTCAAAAACCGTTGAATGGAGGGGATAAATTTAGTAACCTTATTTGTACAGTAATTACATAATTGTTTTGTAATAATTCGATATTTATATAAGGGGGCGTTACGGATGGATCTTACGTTTAAAGTTGAGGAAACATGTTTTAATTACCGCGTTGGAGCAATTTATAAACAGGATAATAAAATACTTATTCTGCAAGGTGACGGTGAAGATTTTTGGTACGTACCGGGCGGAAGAGTGAAAATGTTAGAAAACAGTGAGGATGCGTTACAACGGGAACTTGCAGAAGAACTAGCTGCTCCTATTAAAGGGAAGAGATTAATATGGTCAGTAGAAAATTTCTTTACACTTTCTGAGCAAAAGTTTCATGAGATTAGTTTTTATTATGAAGTAGAGCTACATGAATTACCTGCAAATGGAGCGGATCAATATATTTTGGAAGAAGAGGATAGAACATATTTGTTTAAGTGGGTGCCGGTAGAAGAGTTACATGCATATAATTTACAGCCTGCATTTATAAAAGAGAAAGTAAAGAATATAGCAGTTCATACAGAACATATCATTTTACAAGATTAAATGTATTCCGAGGAGAAAAGGATGAAGGGGATTAAAAAAGAGATACATATAAATGACAAAGTAATTTATTACACACATATCGAAAAAGGTTCTAGTACGGTTTGCTTTATGTTTTCAGGTTCAGGATACAATTATGATAAGCCGTTATTTTATTACGCGACGATGCTTATGCTTGAACATAAAATTGATGTTGTACATATTCATTATTCTTACGACGAACAAGTAATGAATAAACCAATGGAAGAAGTAACAAAAATAATGATGGATGATATGAATCCTGTAATGAAGGAAGTATTAAAAGCTGAGCAATACAACGATACTATATTTTTAGGGAAGTCACTCGGAACAATTCCAATTGCGAATGATTTAATGAAGAGAGAAGAGTTTTTACAGTCGAAAATGATATTACTGACACCGTTACTGACGTTTGATACGATTTTTGATTCTATCTTGCATAGTAATCACGAAGGGTTTTTAGTTATTGGGGATAAAGATCATCAATACAATGCAGATCAAGTTGATCAGTTACATAAAACGAATTTAACGATCGATGTTGTTAAAAACGCAAATCATTCTGTAAATGTTGGGGAATATGAAACAAAGAATTCAATTGAAGCGATAGCAAATATAATAGAAAAACTTAAAGAAGTTGTTAGGACAAATTAACCTATCAACACATGCAAGAAGAGGTGCGAATTGCACCTCTTTTACTTTAATAAGCCTTCAAAACATGAAGTAAATAATCCTTACGATTCAGCGGATTATAATCAACACGTTTTCGAGTAGGGAAGGGAGCCATAAGTTTTGTGAAACCAGCTGGCTTCGTTGTAAATATGCCTTCTCCTTCTGTAAATGAATGTAGTATTCGTTTGAAACTCTCTGTTTTCGCAACAGGTAATGATCCTGTTAACTGATAAGAATTGTTATTGAATATAGGCTCTGCAAAAGTTGCTGGAACGGCAGCGAGCTTATACATTGCGGTACTAATTGCTTGCTCCGGTACAGTTAATTCAAACGCATTAACTGGTTCATATACATCTGTTGCAGCTTGTTTTAAAGCATCCATTAAAACGAGCGGTGTTAAGTTTCTAAAGTCACTCGCTGTTGTAACAGGACTAGCATAACCAGTATGTGTTAACGTGACGATAATATCTGTAACTTCCCACCCATATAATCCTTGTTTTAACGTTTGAAATACCGTATCTTCAATCGCTTTATGAAATGCTAAAGGTAGTGAGCCGAGCTCAACACCTAATTTATATGTTATACCGCAATTAAGTTCACCACGTTCAACTTTGAATCCGATTGTTGCGTAAAATGGATTCTCTTTTTCACCCATTACTTCAACAGAATTGCCTACGCCAATTGGTTTCTCGATACATACAACTCGCGTATTTGAAAAATTAACCTGCAAATTATATTTCTCATAAAGTGTTGTTTCAATTACTTCTTTTTGTACCTCACCGAAAAGGCGAATATATAGTTCATTATGAACATCGTCTTTCCAAACTTTAATGAGCGGATCTTCTTCACATAGTTCCATAAGAACAGCGTATAAATTATGAATTTGCTCTTTAGGTACCGCATCAATGGCAGCTTCCATTTGTGGTTCGGCAAAGTGAATATCTTTTATATAATCTGTACGTTCACCGATAATATCACCAATTTTAATATCATTCAGCCCCCACACTTTACAAAACTCACCGCTAGGAACGGTAGAAGTTTGAACGGTATCTCCATTATGAAATAGGCACATTTTTTTTATCTTTTCTTTATGGAATAGAGACTTACTGCGCTGTATATTAACATATTTTCTAACATGTAAGCTACCTGAAAAAACTCTTATATACGCAACCTTTTCTCCAGAAGGTTCACGTTCAATTTTAAAAACAATACCGGATAATAGTTCCTCTTGTGCCGATGTAAGAGCTGGCATTAGGGCCGGTAGTTTTTCAAGTAGTTCAGTTACTCCTATACCTGTCATTGCTGAACCGAAAAAGATTGGATACACATTCGCTTGCTGTATTTGCTGTTCTAGTTTTTCTCTTAATAGTGCGTCCGGTATTATTTCGTTATTTACATATGATTCAAGTAATGATTCATTAAATGGTGCTAACAGTTCCATACAATCGTCATATGATTTGTATTCAATGATCCGGGCTTCTTTCGTTCCTTCGTTTAGAACAGAATAGAAGGGGAATGCTTCATTTGAAAGAACCTCTTTTATTTGTTTCATAACTTTTTCATTGTTTGCGCCACTACGATCAATTTTATTAACGAATAAAATAGTCGGTATGTTTAGTTTCTGTAATGTTCGCATTAAAATTTTTGTTTGTGCTTGCACACCTTCAACGGCAGAGATAACTAAAATCGCACCGTCTAGAACGCGGAATGATCGCTCCACTTCAGCGATAAAATCAGCGTGTCCAGGTGTATCAATGACATTTACTTTTACAGCATCAATAAAGAAAGAAACGACAGATGCTTTAATCGTAATTCCGCGTTGTCTTTCTAATTCCATTGAGTCAGTTTGTGTATTACCACTATCTACTCGGCCAATTTCTTTAATCACATTCGTTTCATAAAGAATACGCTCAGTCAAACTCGTCTTGCCAGCGTCTACGTGCGCGACAATCCCTATATTTATTGTTGTCATTTGTGAATATCCTCATTTCATTTTCCATTTTCAATTCCTCATTTCTATTTGTATATTGCCGCATTATCAATCACTCTCCAGTTCTTTAAATTAGTATTATTATAGTGCAATTAACATTATTTGTAACGCTACAAAGCGCCTTAATTTGGAAAAATAAAATGAAAACAAAATGCTTGCATTCTAAATCGATATAGATTATATTAATTGACATATCAACTATTGATACATCAAATGTTTTTATTTTGATTGTAAAGGAGGGTTAATTTGACAAGTTCATGCTCAAAAGAAGCGATTATTTTATATAAATTACACTTTCTAAATAAAGAAGTAAGTTCGAAATTTGAAGGGTGTACGGGTATGAGCCAGTCTCGATTAGAGCTTATACTTCAGTTATATGAAGTAGGTGAAATTAGTCAAAAAGCACTTCAACAAGAAGTGAATATTGATAATGCTGCGATAACAAGGCATTTAAAGCAGCTTGAGGCCAATGAAATGATTGTAAGACGTAAAAATCCAGATGATAACAGAATTACGTTAGTTTCTCTTACTGAAGAGGGACGAAATAAAATTCAAGCATTTCAAGAGGAAAAAGAACGTTTTGCAGCATCTGCATTTAAAGGATTAAGTGAGGAAGAACGCGATAATCTTTTAAATATGTTAAATCACATTCAAGAAAATATAAAAGAATTATAAAAAAGGGAGAATACAACTATGACTAACTCAGTAAAAACAAATGATTTTAACGAAATTTTAACAGGACGTCGTTCAATTCGTAAGTACGACCCTTCAGTGAAAATTAGCAAAGAAGAAATGACAGAAATTCTTACAGAAGCAACACTTGCACCATCTTCAGTAAACATGCAACCATGGAGATTCGTAGTGATTGAAAGTGACGAAGCGAAAGCAACACTTGCGCCACTTGCAAAATTCAATCAATCTCAAGTAGAAACATCTTCAGCAATGATCGCTTTATTTGGTGACTTAAACAACTTTGATAACGCAGAAGAAATTTATGGTACAGCAGTAGAGCGTGGACTTATGCCAGCAGAAGTAAAAGAAGATCAAATGAAAAAACTTTCAGCTTACTTCTCTATGGTTACACCAGAAGTAATGAAAGATACAGTATTAATTGACGGTGGTCTTGTAGCGATGCAATTTATGCTAGCAGCTCGTGCGCACGGTTATGACACTTGTCCAATTGGTGGATTTGAAAAAGACCAAATCGCAGAAGCGTTTGGACTAGATAAAGAACGCTACGTACCAGTAATGCTAATTTCAATCGGGAAAGCTGCTGACAGTGGTTACCAATCAGTACGTCTTCCAATTGACAAAGTTGCTGAGTGGAAGTAATCTAATTAGGTCATAGAAATATATGGAATATGAAAGGGGAAACACCATGATTATTATTCACGCAATATTTCAAGTAGACCCAGCAAAACAACAAGCATTTTTAGAAGAAATTCAGCCACTCATTCATGGTTCAAGAGAAGAAAGTGGAAATGTATCTTATGACTTATATAAAGATACAGAAAAAGAAAGTGTTTATACGATGGTAGAAGTATGGAAAGATGAAGCAGCAGTTGCGAGCCATAATACGAGTGAACACTTCACATCTTTCGTTAGTAAAGCAGCACAATTTTTAACTGCTCCGCTTAATATAAAAGCTTATAATGGAGAATTAGTAAAATAATAAGGTAGAAAAAGATGACTTTAGCATATGGCTGAAGTCATCTTTTTTGTATAAGTAGAATCCATTTTGGACTCAGTTATGTTGATAGATAAGCGTTGCTCGCATCCTCAGTAACAGTGCTGAATTGTATGTTAAATTCGAACATTCGGTTTATTGGGATATTTTTCCGTGGTATAATTTTCTTGTAAGTAAAAGGTAGAGGGGAGTAAGTAATGGGAGAATTTCAAAGTAATTTGCATACGGCAACGCAACTTGCAACGAAAATGAGAAATGCTTCAGATAGAATGCAAAGTGCTACTAGTCGCTCTATAAATAAGGCAACGCGTACGACACTATCTGTGAACTTCCAAGCACAAGAGGCAAATCAACAAAATTTACAGATCACGAAACAATTTTGTACTGCTTTTCAACAAACAATTGATAATATCCATTCCGTAGCAAATGAATTTGAGAAAATGGATACAGGACTTCAAAAGACTTTTCAATAATGTAACAACCTACGTAAAGGGGAAAAGGTAGGGAGAAAAGATGAGTCAAGAAATTGAAACGAGAATCAGTCAATGTAATCAAAAATTACGAATTATATTTGAAGAACAAAATGAAAACCGAATTGCGCTGCAAAATCAAGAACGAGCTGAGGTTAGTTTTCATGAATGGAAAAATAGAAGTAATCGTTTATTTAACCGAATACTAGAAACTTGGCACGGCGACAAAGAAGTGTTTCACCTTTTTACGAATATGCGGCAAGAAATCGGACAGTATGCAAGAAAACTTACATTCGAATTAGAAAATGAAAAAGAGACGTTGCTTAAAGAAAAACGGCATCTCAGTGAGAAAGAAAACGACCTTTCCTATGAACAGCAGCAACTACAAAGGGAGGCCAATACATGAGTTTAAACATGTATTTGGGAGAAGTACAAAGTCAAACTCAAAGTATGAACGCTATATGTAATGCTACGATTCAAAGTATGGAACAAGCCATTCAATCTATTGATGCATTTGCGATAGACACAGTATTACAAGGACAAACATACAGTAGTGCAAAAGCCTACCTTGTCCAAACATTTCGGCCATTAGCGCAAGGAATCATATGCTTATGTGAAGAATTAATTCGCCAAAATGAAGCATTTCCAAATGAGTTCCAAGCGAAAGTTGCTTCGACAGATGTGATTGAACAAGAAATAAGAGAACAAATAAGGGGAATTAATCAATCGATTACAAGTATAGAAGCAATAGAAGTACTTACACCAATGCCCGGAGTAGGTGCAATTGTAACGGTATTAGGTACAATGAGAAAAAAACTGGAAGAAAAACTAGAGCATTTATATGAATTCAATCATTCATCCAGCAACAACTACAGCACCGCTCTCCAATTAGCAGCTAGCATCACAGCCGGACTCGCTGAAGTGCAAAGTGGGAAAGGATTTAGTCCTGTGAGTGGTACGTTTAGTACACAAGGGTTGAATATGGATTGGGTGAGTTCGATTCAGGGGATTATAGAAGAAACAGCTCGAAAAAATGATCAGTCAATTAAAGATATAGAAACAAATAACATAATTGAGGAGAAATCTCCGGTTAGAAATGCTTGGGACGATGTGGCAGACGGTATAGTTGGCACGTTTGAAACAGCGAAAAAGATGTGGGAAGCTATTCAAAGAGGCTCGGGGAAAGCTATTGGTGATGAAATCGAGTCCGCAATAGCTTTAAGTAATATGGACATAGGAACTTTTATTAATGTAACCTATGCACTTTTCCATTTGGATGAAACTGCAAAAAATATGTGGCATGCATTTTCAAATAAAATAAAACGAGATATGATAGAGGGAGATGCAGAGAGTCGTACAGAATTGACTACCTATGGATTAACACAAATAGCTACCACAATATTAGGCGATAGGGCACTAAATAAAGTAGGCCATATCACAAAAGGAGCAAAAGCATCAAGTGGAGTAAGTACATTTGCTAATGCAGTAAAACTAGCAAAAGAATTGAAGCCTACGCTTGAAATGTTACAATCATTTAAGAGAGAGGCTTCCTATGCATTCTCTAGTGTTGGTGGAACTATCATAACCAAAATACCACAAGGTGAATTGATAGAAGCTTATTATAAGTTTGCGAAGTCTAAAGATGGTGGTAAGGGTAAACCTAGCAGTAACAAAAATACAAATGTAGACAATTTTGATGCAAAAACAGCTACAAATAAGCAAAAAGGGAATTATGGTGAAATAAAATCTAGTGACAATTTATTGAATAATCAAAGTTTAAAAGAAGCTGGATTTGATTTAAAGCCAGTCGGAAAAAGTGCACCATCAGGCATAAATGATAAAATAGTAAAAGGGATTGATGGATTATACGAAAATGCAAATCCAAATTCAAATATTAAATATGTTATTGATGAAGCAAAGTTTGGTAGTTCACAATTAGGAAAAACTAAAGATGGACCACAAATGTCAGATGGTTGGTTGACAGGTGTGAATACTGAAAAAAGTAGAATATTGAAAGCTGTTGATGGAGATAACAAATTAGCAGATAAGATTACAAAAGCGTTGGAGAGAGATAAGGTAGAAAGAGTATTATCAAAAGTCGATAGTAGCGGAAAGGTTAAAACATTTAAGATAGATGCAAAGGGTAACATCGTTGGAGAATGGCCATAATTTAGAAGCGAGGAGGAATTGAATGGTATGAGAGATTATTTATGTATAGAAGAAAAGTGTAGAGAAGGAATTGAATATCATAAAGAGTTTATAGAGGAAAATAGAGAAGATATTAAAAGTTTAGAAGAAGATACTAAAAATGGAATTCAAAGATATTCTAAAGATAATAAGAGTATTATAGAAGGGACATATCTAGCCAATTTTAGATATGAGATGGAGGATATTAGGGCAAAGTATTCTTTAGGGGAAGATGTTAGTGTAATAGAAAAAGATTTTCATAATGCAATTTATGATTTAGAGAATACAGGAAGTAGGGAAATTGGATATTTAAGTCTGATTTGGATGATTTCCTTAGGAATTTTGTTAGAAACGGATAAAAAGAATATAGAAAGATTAAAAAAGATAGTTGATACAAAAAATATGAATGACGCAGTAATTGATTTCCTCTTATGCGCTAGTGATATTGGATACACAAACATGACGAACAGATATTATAAAGAAAATCCATATGCAAAAACGAGAGAGATTATAGAACTTGCACAAACAGATAAAAAAGAAGCATCTAAAAGATTACAAACGTACATGGAGAAAGAATGGTTTAAAGGCCATTATGATTATGAATGGAAAAATGCGCATAAAGAACCTGGATATGTAGGGTATTGGAGCTTTGAGACAGCTGCAATAGTAAAGATACTCGGACTTGATGATACAAGTTTAAAAGATAATAATCATTATCCATATGATTTGGCACATTATAAAAATGAAATGAAATTCAAGCATATAGACCTAAGTGAATATCACTATGAAGATGAGACAGAAGAAATCGAGGATATAGTAGAAGGAATTGAACATAATCCTGCATTGGAAAATATTATTCCGCCAAAATGGCATTCATTGGTCAATGAATTGATTCATGACTATGAGAATATGGATGATAGTAGTTTTTATGAAAAATACAAAAAAACGATAGGAATAGGTCAAGTGTGGTTCTTACCACAAGAGTATGAAGAAGAAAATGAGCAAAAAAATCTATTAGGAAGTTTAATTGTGTTTGCCCTGACGGTAAGAGATTATATATTACAACTGGACTATAAAGACGATTTAGAAGACTACATTGATAATCTTAAAAATTTCTGGAATGTTTCAGAAACAAAGTTAGTTCAATTTATATTAGAAAATGATCAAAATTATTATGCATGGGTACCAAAAGAAGCAAGCATCCCAAATATGTATGAAGTGAAGATTGAGAGTGTCGATGTAGAGGAAGTTCTATAACGAACAAATCGAAATGGTTTTTATTATATGTAATATTAGAATGCATTTTACTAGTTAATTGAAAACAATGCATGCGTGGCAGAAAAAAGGATGTATTGTTACTAAAAATTAGAGGGAAAGAAGGCTGTTGGATTGAGTTAAGCGCCTCATTGTCAATATACGACAATAGGTGCTTTTTTGCGTGCAATGAAGAAAAAATAAAAGATTCATTTTCACTCTATTTCATCTTCGAATTACATGTTATAATTTGGAAAAAAGTATATTCTTAATTTTTAGATAATTAAAAGGTGGTAGATACTATATGAGTACATTAAAGAAAATTACTAATAATATTTCGAAGGTTATTATAGGAAAAGACGAATCGATAGAACTAGCAGCCATTGCTCTAATAGCAAGGGGACATATTTTATTAGAAGATGTACCTGGGACAGGAAAAACAACATTAGCGAAAAGTTTGGCTAAAAGTGTGGACGCTAAATTTCAAAGAATACAATTTACAGCGGATACTTTGCCTGGAGATGTTATTGGCCTTGAATACTTTGATGTGAAGGAATCGGATTTTAAAACAAGGTTAGGACCCATTTTTGCAAATATCGTATTAGTGGATGAAATTAATCGAGCTGTACCGAGAACACAATCTTCGTTACTTGAGGTTATGGAAGAGCGTACTGTTACAATTGCGAAACAGACACATTCATTACCAGAACCTTTTTTAGTTATAGCAACGCAAAATCCTCTTGAATCTGCTGGTACATTTCCTTTACCAGATGCTCAATTAGACCGATTTTTACTTACGATTCGCCAAGGTTATCCTACGAGAGAAGCTGAAAAGGAAATGATGAATCGGTTTCAAATGAATGATCCGTTAGAAACATTACACTCTATTATTTCAAGTGAAGAAATTATTACGATGCAAAAGCGTGCAAGAGAAGTGTTAGTAGGGAGTGATGTGCAAGATTATCTTCTTGAAATTATTGAAGCAACTCGTAACCATGAGTTAATTGAAATTGGTGTAAGCCCTCGGGGAACGTTGGCATTTATGAGAGCGATTCAAGCACGGGCAATATTAAATGAAAGAGATTACTGTACGCCAGATGATATTAAGACGCTCACTGCATCAGTTTGTGCTCATCGTTTAACGTTAACGATTGAGGGAGAGATGAAAACGACGAAAGAACAAATTATGAAAGAAATTCTTCATACGATTAGTGTGCCAGTGGAGAATGTACGATGAATCAACAGCTTGTGTATACACCTTTAGCGGAGCCTTTCGTAATGGGGGTTATGTCAGTTGTAGCCGTTATTTTAAGTGTATTTTCAAGTAATCTACTGTTTTTATCTCTCGTATTTTTATATGTAATTTTAATAGGCGCTATGCATGTATATATACGTAAAGTATCTCGTGTTGAATGGGAATACAGTCAAGGGAATTCGAATGTTTTTATAGGTGAAACGAATATGTGCAAAATGAAAATTTCAAACAAGTCGATATTTCCTATTCTTAATATCGTATTTCGATTTAAATGTGAAAATAAGCTAACTTGGAATCATGATGAAATAAACAAAAATCATAGTACAGGTTCAAATTATTATATGAATTTTAAGTTAAAAGGAAGGGAGTCAGTTTCATTTGATTTGCAAGCTGTAGCGTTAAAAAGAGGCATCGCGAAATGGGAAGAAGTTGAAATTGTTATTACTGATCTCTTTGGATTTATAACGAACCATATAACATATAAACAAGTTGATACGCCCTCTTATTTAGTTTTACCAGCTGTTCCGAAAATACAAGTTCCTGAATTACAAGAATGGTCACGAGGATTTCGAAAAGCGATGTCTTCACCCTTATATGATGAAACGAAAGTAATGGGAGTAAAGTCTTATGAAAATGAAGATTTTCGTTCCATCCACTGGAGTGCAACAGCGAAAACAGGGACAATAATTGCGAAAAAGTATGAGCGAACACAATGTGATAAATACGCGATTTATCTCAACTTGCAAAATAAAAGTGGTGTTTCTTTGCGAAATGATATAGAGGAACTAATTGAATTAACAGCAGGTATATGCAAACAACTTCTTATGCAAAACTGTTCGTTTGAAGTATGGATCAATAGTGTAAAAGATAACGGTTTGCTACATATAAAAAATGGGGATAATCGGAAACATTTGCAAAATGTATTAAGGGTACTTGCCTCGATATCAGACCAAGATACGCCTATATCTTCTTCTTACTTTTACACAGCAGGCTTTCGTCGAAAGGAACTGGATGCGGTTCCTTTAATTATTGGTACTTCACCAAAGAAATACAGTAGAACGAATAAATGGATTGTAATGAAAGAATAAGAAGGGGCTTATGTCATGGTGAATAAAAAGCGACATATGAAAGTGAAGTTATGGAGTGTGAGAACTTTAATCATACTTTTCTTTGCGATTAGTGCGATAACGTTATCACAAGGTATTGTGTATGTACAAGACATAGTAAAAGAGCGTTTTTTCAGTAAGACTAAGACAATATCGGAAAGAAATTATGACTTTACTAGTATAGGTGAAAATTTTGATGATTCCAAAATAGATGAAGATGAATATGAAGAAGTAAAAGATACGGGTATAAGAACGAAAACGGGTAAAAAATTTCAACCTTTCGAAAGAGAAAGTCTATGGAATGACGTGCTTTCTGTTCTTTCAAATGTATGGATTACTATAGTTTTTTATGTGATAATCGCAATATCAATTATATATGCCATCTACAAGTATATTAGGAAAAAATTGACGAAAACAGAAATAGTACAGGAGAAAGAATCGATCACAAAGCAAACTGCGGTAAGAAGCATAAAGAATGAAAAAGTCATTCATCAGTTAGAACAGCCGTTACCGACAGATAAGATAAGAAAAACGTTAGTTGAATGGGAAAGAACATTACCATTTCATGAACAGAGAAGGTCCTATGAAACGATACAACAATGGTTAAAAAGAATTTGTAGAACAAGGGATATTATCTCGTTATATGAGTCTGTTCGTTATGGTGAAAAGACGTATACGGATTTAGATGTGAAAGAAATAATGAAGTGGGTAGAGGGAGACGGGAAGGTGGATACATAAATATCCACCTTTTCTATTTTTATACGGAAATTTGATTAACATGAATTATTTTCTTATATGAAACCGTCTTCAAATAGGTAAACAAAATTAGCTTTATTTACTTATACTTCATTACATGTTAACCTATACTTAATTTTTATAAATTATAATTAATTTTTGATTTTTTAAGGGTGTGAAAATGTAATGAAATCGGTATTAAAAAGCATACTTATTTCCTTTGTTTTTTCAGCAGTAGGTATGTGTTGGTTACTGTACGTATTATTCAAAGGAGACGGAGACTGGTTATTGTCTTGGATAGGTGTATTAATGGCATATTTATCTTTATATACTTTAATAGATTTATATTGTAAAAATACATACGATAAAAAAATAAATAAATGGCTTATAAAAACATCGGTGACTAGTTTTAGTTTTGCTGTATTAGGAATCTCATTTTGTATCATACATGAGCTATTAACACCGTGGAGTCTTAGTTTAATGGTGTGGTATTGGTTGCTAATGTTAGTATTATTTTTAACAACTATAATATCATTAATCAGTTTAGTATTTGTTAATCGTAAAAATCACAATTTCACCGTTGGATATAGAATGCTCATACTTCTAAATATATTTCTTACACTAGGACCAGTATTATGGCCGCTATTACTTTCTATTATTGGAAATGGTATGAATGCTAGTGCGGGCTGGTAAAAAGGAATATAAATTAGTTGTGTAAAGAATAGGATGAAAAGTTGATATAGAATTTTAAATGTTTAAGAGAACATGTTTACATAAAAAATGAAAACATGTTCTCTTTTTATTTGCATGCATAACTCTTCCTCAGTTTACCGTATTTAAATTTAAACGTAAGTATTTCGTAAGGAATGGATAAGAAAAAAGAGAGATTTATCATATAGGATGAAAGTATAGCTTGAATCAATCCGATATTAATGGAGGAGAGAAAGCCTTATGAAAAAATGTAATTCAATTAAGTTAGCAAGTTTTGCAGTTTTATTAGCGGGTACTGTTCTATTCACACCTGGTTTTACTGTGACTGCAGAGTCAACTCAAAATATTTCTAGTTCGTCACAAGTACATGATCAAAAGAATCGTAATGGCTGGAAACAAGTAATGCAGGAAACAGTACAGCTTGGTGCTGTAGGAATATTAGCTAAGGCGTCTAACAACGGAAAAACTAGTAGTTTTACTGCTGGCGTGGCGGACTTAAGTACAAAGAAACCGGTGAATTCGGATTATCGCTTTCGGATTGGTAGTGTGACGAAGACGTTTACTGCGACGACTGTGCTTCAATTAGTAGGAGAAAATCGCTTACAACTTGACGATCCAATTGAAAAGTGGCTACCAGGTCTCGTGCAAGGAAATGGGTATGATGGTAATCAAATTACGATACGACAACTTTTGAATCATACGAGTGGTATCGCTGAATACTTAAAGTCAAAAGACGCGGACATAATGAATTCGAAAAAAACGTATACAGCAGAAGAAATAGTGAAAATAGGCCTTTCGCTGCCTCCAGATTTCTCGCCGGGTAAAGATTGGTTGTATTCAAACACAGGATACGTAATACTAGGAATGCTTATTGAAAAAATAACTGGAAATAGTTATGCGGAAGAAATCGAAAAGCGAATTATTGAACCTTTGGATCTATCAAATACGTTTTTACCAGGAAATTCACCCGTCATCCCAGGAAAGAATCATGCTCGTGGATATGTGAAAATGGAAGGAACAGGCGAGTTCAAAGATATTACGTATTATAATCCGAGTTTAGCTAATGCAGCTGGAGATATGATTTCTAATGCGGATGACTTAAATAAGTTCTTTTCATCTTTACTTGGTGGTAAGTTACTGAAGGAACGCGAGCTAAAAGAAATGCTTACTACAGTTCCTATAGAAGGCAAAGGGGTTGGTGACGCATACGGTCTTGGAATCTATGAGACTAAACTTCCAAACGGTGTTTCAGTTTGGGGGCATGGAGGAGGAATTCCTGGATTTGCAACTTTTGCTGGGGGAGTAATTGGAGGCAAACATACATTAGCTATCAGTCTTAACTCAATAGGTGGGGTCGATATTGTTCCGCAGTTAAATAAAATGATGCAAATTGAATTTAATAAATAGATGAAAAGAAAATGAATAGAATTTTGTTATAGTTGTATTTAAAAGAGGTGCTTTTTTAAGTTCGCAACTATGGACAGTAGTTGCATTTATGATATGACATCAAGTGTATTCCAAAGTGAAAATCAATCTTAATGCTTACGACAAAATAAAAAAGGATGTCAGTTACATGACATTCTTTTTATTTTGGATAAAAGAGGTATGTATATAGTTCTGAAAATTGTTATTTTTTTAATTTTTACATATAATGAAGGATATAGGGGCACCAATAGGGGAGTTATGAATGGAAAATACTTTAGTTAGTTAAATATTACTCGTTTTAATCAAAATAACTATGAGTTGATTTGGAGTTGAATACAATGGGGAAAAATCATTATAAATGGAGTAATAAACAATTACGAGAACATGTTGAAGTACTAGATGGTAAGAGAAGCACACACATATTATTAAAGAATGCAACATATTTAAATTCTTATATGCGCGAGTGGATGACAGCGAACATTTGGATATATAATGATCGAATTGTATACGTAGGGGAGCAGCTGCCAGAGCAATTAACGGAGTGTGAAGTTGTTGATTGCGAAGGAAAGTATGTCGTACCCGGTTACATAGAACCACATGCACATCCGTATCAGTTGTATAACCCAGAGACGCTAGCGAATCATGCGATGCAGTTTGGGACAACAACTTTCATTAATGATAATTTAACTTTATTTTTCACATTAAAGCGTGAAGAAGCATTTCGTTTATTAGATGAATTCAATAAGGTTCCAGCAAGTATGTATTGGTGGTGCCGTTTTGATGGACAGACTGAATTGCAAAACGGGGAATCTTTGTTTAATCGTGAAGAAATAATAGAGTGGCTGCAGCATGAAGCGGTTCTTCAAGGTGGCGAGCTAACAGCATGGCCAAAACTATTACATGGCGATGATGAAATGTTAACTTGGGTGCAGGAAACGAAGCGATTGCAAAAGAAAGTAGAAGGACATTTTCCGGGTGCATCTGAAACGACTTTAGCGAAGTTAAAACTGTTAGGTACAGATTGTGATCATGAAGCGATGACAGGGCAGGAAGTTTTCACTCGTCTTATGCAAGGTTACACTGTTTCCCTAAGAAATTCTTCAATCCGCCCAGATTTAGAAGTTTTACTGAAAGAATTGTTAGAACTAGGCGTAAAGCAGTTTGATAGATTCTTTTTTACAACAGACGGCTCACATCCTTCGTTTTATGAGAATGGAATGACAAACGTTATGATTTCTACCGCGATAAAACAAGGCGTGCCAGTAATAGATGCATACGATATGGCAAGTTATAATATTGCTCGCTATTATAATATGGAACATGTACATGGTTCGATTGCGACAGGTAGAATTGCTAATATCAATATTTTAGAAAGTAAAGAAAACCCAGTACCAATCAGTGTCCTTGCAAAGGGGAAATGGGTGAAGCGTGACGGTGTAAATACACATGAAGCATTACATATAGACTGGAGTAAACATAAAGTAACTCCATTATTATTAGATTGGTCAATAGAAAAAGAGGATATGATTTTCTCTAATAAAACGGGGATACACTTATTAAACAACGTTATTACAAAACCATACACTAGTGAAATTAATATAGACTGTGATGAATTGTCCACAGATCATGATGAATGTTTCTTTATGATGATTGCTCGTGATGGCAGTTGGCAAGTGAATATAGCTGTGAAAGGTTTTGCGAAAGAACTAGGTGGGCTTGCTAGCTCTTATTCTGGTACAGGTGACATCATTCTTATCGGAAAAAGAAAAGAAGATATGCTTACAGCTTTTCGTAGAGTAAAAGAGCTCGGTGGTGGAATGGTCATAGCAGAAAACAATGAAGTGTTACACGAAATAGCATTACCACTGCTCGGGATTATGTCTAATTTAAAAATGAGAGAATTAATACAGGAAGAGAAACAGATGGTGAAATTACTACAAGAGCGTGGCTACGCGTATGATGATCCAGCATTTACAATTTTATTCTTTTCTGCGACGCACTTGCCTTTTATACGAGTAACACCTATAGGATTATATGATGTGAAAAGTAGTAAGGTAGTTGCCCCGCCCGTGAATTTGATAAAGCAATATTAAAAGGAAAGATCCTATAAAAATTTTATAGGATCTTTCTCATTATTAGCATAAGAATATTGTAAGCCTCAAATGATATAGTATCTAAATCATTTGAGGTGATATGTAAATATGAAAAAAATATTTTACATTTTAAGCGTATTTATTCTGTGTGTATCGATACAACACGTTGTACATTCCCAATCAGATGCACCAGAATTATCTTCGGATTGTCTCGAAGAAAGAAAAGTTAGAGATGAAAAGCATGTGAAGAATATAATACAGGACATTAAATCCACATTTAATTTAAATATTGATGAACATAGTTTTTGGGAAGTAAGTAAAAGAGATCTGGAGGCTGCTCATTTGATGTATGGTGGAAAGGAAAATGATTCTTATTATAATTCGCTAACTAAAATTTATGATAGTGGTGGATTTAGCGAACAGCCCAGCTTATTTGTGAGGGCGCAAGAAGCATTTTTACTTTATAAAGAAAAAGATAATATCAATGTAATGAAACGCCTAAAACTAGACGTTGAAAAAGGGGAATGGCTCGTTATAAAAACGAAAAAGAAGAAAGGGAAAAAAGTGAAATTCAAGCTGTTGCAATGTGAAAAAGATTATATGAAAAAGAGAAATGAATAACAAAATACTTATTCATACTGTTTTTATTCAACGATATTTTGCTGTTGATGTGAAATAGAAAAAGGTAAACGAACATATTAGCTTTATGGAATATGTTTGTTTACCTTTTTTTGAGAGATTTAATAATTGGGGATTATTTACTGGCTAATGAACTTATAATATTCAATGAATTTGTTCTTCATAAACATTAGATTTTGTGTCAAATGATTTATACATTGCCGAACCACCTATGTATATTTTATTCTACAGTATTTATAAAAGAATGTTGGCTATTCATAAGAAATATGATTGGCACGGTTTTTGCTTGTATTACATGTAAGGAAGGGAGATTGTATGTAAGGAATCTGTACTCGTAATAGTATAAAACAAGCTACTATTGCATTATTAATCATAGTTGTATTTATAGCGGAACTGTAAATACATACAAATAAGTGGGTTTTTTGATTTCAAAATTCTGAATTTTCTTTTAAATTATTAGGGGGCAATGGGATGGTTAAATATTCGAAAATTTCTAAGTGGATTCTTGGTGTTGGATTAGTGACAATAACATGTAATGGTTTGCAAATTCAAGCAGAGACAAAAGAGCAAAATGTGAAGAACGTATTACAAATGGAGCCGGTAGGAATACAGAAATCTGTTGATGAATTGGCGCACCCTTCAAAAGTACAAGAAAATGCATCTTTTACAAAACGGTTAAAATTAGCGGATTTATCACAGCGTCCACTAGCACCAACCGATAATATTAAACCGTTAGCTGAAGAAAAAAAGTATTCAATGGCTGAGTTAAATCAATTAAATAATAAACAATTAACTGATCTTCTTGTGACAATTAAATGGTATCAAATTCCGGAATTATTTCAGTTTAATAGTGATAGTCTTAAATTCTATCAAGATGATAGCCGAATGCAAGCAATTATTAATAAACTAGCAGAACAAGGACAAGCTTATACGAAAGATGATTCAAAAGGGATTGAAACATTAGTAGAAGCTCTACGTGCAGCATTTTATTTAGGTTTTTACCATGATGAATTAAGCAAACTAAATGAGCGTAGCTACCATGATAAGTGTTTACCAGCTTTAAAAACAATTGCAAAAAATCCAAATTTCAAACTTGGTACATCAGAACAAAATAAAATAATTGCATCATATGGAAAATTAATTGGAAATGCATCAGCAGATGTTGAAACGGTTTTATATGCAGGTGAAATTTTTAAACAATATAACGATAATCTTGCAACTTTCATTGAAGACCGAACAAAAGGAGACGCTATATATGAGTTGATGAAGGGAATTGACTTTGATATTCAGACGGATATGTACACGACTGGAAAAGAGCCAAAAGATACGATGTGGTTTCGGAATATCGATAACTTTATTAATGAAGTAAATCGTTTTGCACTACTTGGTACAGTAACAAATAAAAACGGATGGTTAATTAATAATGGAATTTATTATGCTGGCCGATTGGGCAAGCTTCATAGCACGCCGACAAAAGGACAACAAGTTGTTACAGATGCAATGCGAATTTACCCATATTTAGGAGAGCAATACTTTGTTGCGGCAGAACAAATTACTACAAATTATGGAGGAATAGATGCGAATGGAAAAACTGTAAATTTAGATCAAATTCGAGAAGAAGGTAAAAAGAAATATTTACCGAAAACGTATACGTTTGATGATGGAGCAATTGTCTTTAAAGCTGGGGATAAAGTTAGCGAAGCGAAAATTAAACGTCTATACTGGGCGGCAAAAGAGGTGCGTTCTCAATTTTATCGTACAGTTGGTAGCGATAAACCACTTGAAAGTGGACATGCTGATGATGTGTTAACGATGGTTATTTATAATAGCCCAGATGAGTATCAATTTAATCGTCAACTGTACGGATATGAAACGAATAATGGTGGGATTTATATTGAAGGGACAGGAACTTTCTTTACATATGAACGTACACCAGAGCAAAGTATTTATAGTCTGGAAGAATTGTTCCGCCATGAATTTACGCACTACTTACAGGGAAGGTACGAAGTTCAGGGATTATGGGGCCAAGGGGAAATGTATCAAAATGAACGTTTAACATGGTTTGAAGAAGGGAATGCAGAGTTCTTTGCAGGTGCAACTCGATTAGATAGTGTAGTACCGCGAAAAAGTATAATTGGCGGGTTATCTAATGATCCTGCAAAACGTTATACAGCATCACAAACGTTAAATGCGAAATATGGAACGTGGGATTTTTATAATTATTCGTTTGCGCTGCAATCATATATGTATAATAAGCGCCCAGAAATGTTCGATAAAGTACATGATTTAATTCGCGCAAATGATGTTTCAAGTTACGATGCATACCGTGCTACATTAAGCAAAGATAATAAGTTAAATGAAGAATATCAATCTTATATGCAAATGCTTATTGATAATCGCGATAAGTATACGATTCCACAAGTATCAGATGAATATTTAACTCAACATGATCCAAAATCGCTTTCGGACGTTACTTCAGATATTACGAATGAAGCGAAATTAAAAGATGTGAAAGTAACAAAGAATAAATCACAATTCTTTAATACATTTACACTACAGGGAACATATACAGGAAGTGTGGCTAAAGGAGAAGTTGAGGACTGGAAAGTGATGAATGAAGCAACAAATGATATGTTGAAACGTCTTTCAGGAAAAGAGTGGACTGGATATAAAACATTGACTGCTTATTTTGTAAATTACCGTGTAAATAATGCTGGGCAATTTGAATATGATGTTGTGTTTAGCGGAGTGAATACGGAAGAAGGTACGGCTGTAGAAAAAGAACCAAATAATTCATTTGAAACAGCAAACCCACTATCTTTGAATATTTTGTTAAGAGGAACCTTGAGCGATCAAGATCAGGGGGATAAATTTGTTATTGATGTAAAGGATCAAAAAGATTTACAAATTTCTGTTACGAACGAACAAAATCTTGGACTGAACTGGGTATTATATTCTGAATCAGATTTAAATAATTATGTAGCTTATGCAACAAAACGTGATGGAAACAAATTGCTTGGAAATTATAATGCAAAGCCAGGGAAATATTACTTAAGTGTATATAAGTATGGTGGTGGAACAGGGAATTATACGGTACAAGTAAAATAGTTTACTATAGTTTGTTTTGAAAGGCTACTTATCGCATTTTTTAGCGAAATAAAGTATGTAATGTTAAACATTAAACTAAGCCAACATATCCCTGTTCTATAATTAGAACAGGGATATGTTGGCTTTATATTTTTAAATTAAATAACCTCATTGGATTTTGACAAGAAAATAATTAATATAGATTTGAATTCTCATTCGTAAAGCATGTTTTAATCTTCTTAATGCTCTTTCATTTTTGTCTCAATGCTTGTTTTCAAATCGGTTGATACTTGATTGAAATACCCCAAAACGATCTCCCTAATATCATCGGATATAACTTTCAAATCACTAGCTAAGTTTTCAGCGAGATGTTCTTTTTCTATTGGCTGTAACTTCGTATAAAATTCACCAGCCTGCGTAAAGTCATCCTGTTTCATTATAGAAGTTCTTTCAAGTTTACCTTCAACGTACCTTCCTTCACCGGTTGTAATTTGATTAGCAGGTGTCCAATCTTGCTGCTGGTTAATCGTTAATTTGCGAAATTCTGGACCAATTCTTCTTCTTTGTGAATCACTGTAAATGTTAGCGCGCCCTTGCAGCATTTTATCATCTGATAGTTCTGCACCATCCAGTAAATTAGAAGGAGAGAATGCGACCTTTTCTACTTGTTCCATAAAATTTTCAGGATTTTTATTTAATACCATTTTCCCGACTGGTATGAGAGGATACGTCTGTTCATCCCATACTTTTGTGTCATCTAAAGGATCATAAGAAAGGTGCGCTTCATCTTTCGGATCCATGAGCTGGACGTATAAACCATACTCCACTGGTTTACCATTTTCAATAGCATCATATAAATCTTTCCCGCTATAATCAGGATTTTCAGCAGCTAATTTAATTGCTTCTTTACTAGTAATGTACTGTACACCTTCAAATGGGTACCAATGATACTTTACATACTTTCGATTACCTTCCGCATTTCTCCATACATATGTATTAACACTATGTCCTGGAATGTGGCGAAGACTTTTGGCCGTACCATTATTAGAGTATAAACGGACAACAAAATGAATAGATTCAGGTGCTTTAGCGACAAAACTCCAAAATCTATTAGGGTCTATTAAGTTATTTTTAGGTGAAGGCAATAATGCTTGAATCGTTTCAGGGAAACGCATTGGATCACGGACAGAAAAAACAGGAATGTGATTACATAAAAGGTCAAAAATGCCTTCTTTTGAATAAAATTTTGTGGAAAAACCGCGTACATTTCTAGCAGTATCCGGTGTTCCTTTCGTACTAACAGCTAACGAAAATCGAACCATAACAGGAACTTTCTCATTAGAATTTTGTAAAAAACTTAATTTAGTATGTTCAGACATCGAATATATCGTTTGAAAATAACCGAACGCACCAAATCCTTTTACATGAACAGGTCTTTCTAAAATTTTTTCATGAATAAATTGTTGTAATGACTCATGCAGTACACTATCTTGCTCTAGTACAGGTCCACGTGAACCAACTGTTTGAGAGTGAAATTTAGCTGGTTCAGTAAGTTCTCGATGTTTATTAAAGTCTTCTTCTAATAATTCTTTCCTATGTTTATCATATTTTTCATTCATCGATATAGCCTCCAAATTTTTTCGTCGATTGTTACTAAATATGATTTTATAGTCTCGATTATGTATGACATACAAAGTTCAAAGCAGTAACATACCGCTAGATGAAAAAAACACATATGTAGTGGACCTGTTGAAATAGAAGAAATTATGGAAAAATGAATATCGGGAAGAGAAAGCACACGTTTTAATAAAAAATGTGGAAGAAAACCACTATTAAAATTTCAATCTTAAAACTTAATTTATAAACGATTATATAGAGAATAAACGTTAAAAAAGGAAAAATAACTAGGAGGAATTTAACATGTCGGATTGGTTTCAATTAGATAAAGAATATATGATGTCTACATATTGTCGGACAGAGGTTGCAATGGAAAGAGGAGAAGGATGTAAACTATATGATGTAGATGGTAAAGAGTATTTAGATTTATTTTCTGGCGTAGGAGTAAATGTACTAGGATACAATCATCCTAAAATTGTACAAACGACAATGGAGCAAGTTGTGAAATCGTTGCATTTACCGTTTCATTTCTTAAACCCAGTTGCAATTGAGTATGCAAAGAAATTAGTAGAGTGTACTTTAAAAAGCGGAAAAGTCTTTTTTACAAACTCTGGTACGGAAGCGACAGAAACGACATTAAAATTAATTGATAAATATAGATCTATTGCGAATGAGGAGCGTGACGGAGTAGTTGTGTTAAAAGATAGTTTTCACGGGAGGACGTTAGGGGCACTACATTTTACGAGACAAGAAAAGGTATATCAAAATTTCCCTAAAACATCTATTCCTGTATACGAAGTAGAGCGTGAGAATATAGACCAATTAGAGGAGACCATTATTAAAGAAAAACCAATTGCGATTATGCTAGAGCCTGTTTTAGGAAGTGGGGGGATTTATCCTTTATCAAGTAAATATTTGCATGGTGTTCAAAATTTATGTGAAAAATATAATATACTTCTTGTCGTTGATGAAGTTCAAAGTGGTATGGGTCGAACGGGAAAACTATTTGCTTATCAAAATTTTAATATCACACCGGACATTATTCAAATTGGTAAAGGAGCAGGAGGCGGGATACCGCTAGGAGGAATTATTGTAGGTGAAAAGTTATGTGATGTATTTTCACCAGGAGATCACGGGACAACGTTTGCTCATTCATCAATGGGAACAGCTTTAGGTTTAACGGTATTAAATACATTACTTGATGATGGGTTAATGCAAGAAGCTTATGAAACGTCACTATATTTGAATGACAAACTGCAAGACATTCAGAAAGAAAATTCTTATTATATACAGGAAGTGCGTCATGCTGGCATGATGTTTGGAATTAGTCTGAATGATACGAATGAAAATGTGAAGAAATTACAGGTTGAGCTAATGAATAAAGGAATGTTAGTCGATGTAACACAAGGGAATATTATTCGATTACTTCCGCCGTATATTATTACGAAAGAGGAAATTGACGCATTTATGAATCAGTTTATTATTTGTTTAGATAAAGTTGCTGCTGTAGTAAGTGCTTAAAAATTAAAGCTATATTTTATATAAAGTGCACTCTAATTGTTGGGGATAGTTTACAATTGGGGTGCATTTTTTATAGTTGAATTTTGTAAAATACAGTCGTTTGTATATGATAACGGAAAAATAGAAGGAATTTCGTTATATTTGAGTGGTGAAGAAAAGGGAAAGTAAGTATAAAGATAGTAGATAAAGCGGGTGGTTTAAATAACTAATGATAGAACGTTTTGAAAATAATAGCATACGAATATATAAATAATAAGAATGAGGTGATATATTGGAAAATAATGATATTCAATTTACTTCTTTACAAATGAGAACGGATAAATATGGTTGGGCTAGTATTCAATATACAAATAAAAAGCAGGCTATCTTATATACTCAAAATAGAGGAGTAGAATGGGATGTTGTCAATCCTCTTAATTCAATTGTATTATTTGGGTATCCAATAAACGCTCGAAGCTCTTGGGCATATGGTTTAACAAAAAAGAATGACGATTTATTGCCAGCTATATTTTATACAGTTAATAGAGGAGAAAGGTGGAGTGAGTTTATTTTACCGGTTGAAGAAGATTGGGAGAAATCGACTGATGTTCAAGTACAATTGCATGCTACGAATATGGATAGTATATGGATTGTATTATCTAGAAAGCTTGCATCAAATAAATTTGAACATAATTTATACTATTTGAAAACGAAAGGGAAAGTTTGGAAAGTAATAAAAAATATAAGTATTAGTGATAGTATTTCAGGGATAACATTTATAAACGATCTAATTGGGTTTATTTCATTACAAAAACATTATGAAACATCAACGGTATTTAAAACAATAAATGGTGGGGAAAGTTGGCATCCTATAAAAGATATTCCAAGTCTTGAAGGAATTAATAATGGGACTGCTATGGCTTATAAAGCAATCTATAAAAATAACTTATTAGTAATACCAACTAAAAAGAATGATGATGTATTTTTAATGAATTACTCATTTGATAAGGGGAATTCGTGGCATATTTCAAATAAAACAATAAATACTAGTAAAGTGGCTGTTTCGTTTTTTAGTTCCTATTATGGCTGGGTTATAAATAGTGAAAATGGAAGTGTGTATCAAATAATAAAAAAAGGAGCAAAATGGATTAAAGTATCAAGTAATCCATTGTTAAAAAATGTATTTTGTTTGCATTTTTTTAATCGGCGTAAAGGTTGGGCGTGTAATAAAAAAGAAATATTTACTACAAAAGATCGCGGTATAACATGGAAAAAGGTAGTATATAAAATTAATAATATTGATAAATTTATTTAAAAAAGTCCTAAAGAAATTAGGACTTTTTTTGTTTTTTATGGTGAGAGTTGTAACAAACAATGATAAGAGAAAGGAGGTAAGTGCAGAATTATATTTTTAAAAATAGACGTTTGTTTTCACACAGTATAATTCACTTTTGAATATGTTAATAAAGTAGCAAATTCATAGGAAATGGTAATACTTAATATTTTATGTCACATGATGTGTAAAGGGGGCGTGTAATGAAATCGTTAACGGTTATTATTTTGTACAGTGAAAGAGAGCAAATATTAGAAGAGTCAATTCAATCTATATGGAAGCTAAATCCTCTTGAAATTATAATTTTAGTTCCTAACGATAGAAGTAATTTGTATGAAATAGCAAAGAAACATAAATGCCATATTGTTTTGATGGATAAATATAGTACGTATTATGATGGGTATGAAGCTTCTGTAAAGGCAGCAAAAGGAGATGTATTGTTATTTGTAGATAGTAATTTTTTATTATCCACAAATGAAATGCAGAGATTTATTGAGCCAATTGTTACAAATCAAGCCGATGTAGTTTTAAATAAAATAGATAAATTGATAGAAATAGGTAAATGTCCAAATATGGATATTGTATGGAGAAAAATGTTAAATGAAATTTTAAGTCGACCAGATTTAAAAAGCAATTCAATACTTTCGTTACCATATGCGCTTACGAAGGAAGTAGTGGAAAATATCGGCTTTAATTATATGGAAGATATCGTTCTATCTCATATGAAGATTGTGAATCAAGGGTGGCGGATTAACGATCAATATGCAATCAATACGTTATCTAAAGATGAGACTATAGAGGAAGGAGGATATTTAATAAAAAAAGAGTTATCCAAAAATGAAAAAGAGAAAGTAGAAAGATATTTACGCGGTATAGCTAAATGGATAGAGAAAAAAGGAAGAAGAGTAGGGTTTACTGATGCAGGAAAAAGAAGAGATATTGTTCAAAAACTAGGTGAATGTAAGCGATACCCTTCCTATCATCAAGGGTGGGGAATGCATTCTTCAATTTATGATGGGAAGCAACTTTCTGTCATTATACCAGTACAAAATGAAGAAGAGACTATAGAACAAGTAATACTTGAGGCGAGAAAAATAGAACCACTAGAAATCATCGTCGTTGTAAATGGTTCGACAGATCAAACGGCTAATATTGCTAAAAGACTTGGTGTTACTATTATTGAATATAACGAACGACTTGGTCATAATGTTGGACGTGCTATTGGAGCGCTTGAAGCTACAGGAGATATTCTTTTATTTATTGATGGTGATTTTAGTGTTTCAGGAAGTAATTTGCATCATTTTACAAAAGCAGTTTCAGCTGGTGTAGACATAGCATTAAATGATTTGAATCCGATGTTACACCCTCCGTTTTATGTTGTAGACGTCGTAAAATATATGCTTAATTTAGCATATAATCGTCCAGAATTAAGCAATGGCTCATTAGTAGCAATTCCACATGCTATGAGTAGATCATGTTTAGATGCAATAGGCTGGGAAAGCTTACTATGCCCTAGTCTTGCACAAGTAAAAGCAATATTACAAGGGTATAGAGTAGAATGTGTACATTACGTTGATGTTGTAAAACCGAATAGAATTCGTTTAATGGAGAATGTAAGTCACAATGGGCATCCTCCGGCAGTATTAAGAATCATTGGTGATCACGTTGAAGCTCTCTCTTACTTGATAGAACAACTTGAAATGGATGGAAAGGGTGATTAAACTGTTAGACCAGTATAAAATAATTAACATTTCATATGAACAATTATGGCAAATGGATTTTCAAATTACAGAACCATTTATACTCAAGGTTGATTGGGATAAAGTAACGTATGAATTTTTAATTCGTATTAAGCCCGATGCTTCTAACACTATTGTTTTTGGATCCGGAGCAGGTGGGTTTCAAGAACAGCCAATTGGTCCACCTATTTTTCATCGACATTCTTGGATGGATGAATTTGAAGATACTGTTATATATTATAATGACCCTACGTTATATCTTGGGAAATTATCTTTAGGTTGGGGACAGGGAGAGTTAAATAGATTTTATTTACAAGATATAGCAAATATTTTAGAAATAGTATTTGTAAAGTTAAAAGTAGATTCGAAAAATGTGTTGTTTTATGGCAGTTCTGGGGGAGGATTTATGTCTTTAATTTTAGCTGGATTCGTTAAGGGCTCCACAGCTTTCATTAATAATCCTCAAACAAATTTATTAAAATGGATACCTGTACCAATAAATCTAGTTTTCGATTTGTCTTATCCAAATTTATCAAGAGAAGAAGTTGAAGAGAAATTTGGCGAAAGAATTAATGTTGTGAAATTTTTTAATCACATTAAATATGTACCGAATATTTATTTTTTGCAAAATTTCGCGTGTGAATTTGATGTGCAAAATCATTTGCTACCATTTATTTCCGAATTAGAGCAACTTGATAAAGACACGGAAGTAAATCAAATTATAATTGACTTATATTTTGATAAAAAAGCAGGGCATGCAGCTGTAGGGAAGAGTGAAACAATTGAATATATAAAAAAAGTAAAACCTAATCAGACTGTAAAAGAAGAACAAAAAGAAGTGGACCTATCAGTTGTTATAGTTTTAGGAGAAGAAAAATCAAAATTGAATCAAATTTTAAATAAAGTGCAGCATATAAAACCACTAGAAATTATTATTGTAGCTGATGATAGAATGAGTGCGATACAATCTATACCAACATTTGTTGAAAGTAACGTTGTTGTGATTGAGGAGAAAAGTAAATGGAAAGCACCAGTTCATGGGGCAAAAGTCGCCAATGGTGATGTAGTCTTATTTTTAAATGGAGAAGATGTTATTTTTTCGGTAGAATTAGAACGATTTATAGAACCGCTACTAAAAAAGGAACAGGATGTAATTTTAAATAATATAGACTCGGTTTGTTTTGAAAAGATGAGAGTAGAATGGCCAAGCATTGCTATGGTGTATAGAAAAATAGTAAACGATGTATTGGGGCGTATGGATTTAAAATATGATTCGATGTTATCTATGCCATATGCTATTACTAAAAAAGCAATTGAAGACATTGGATATGATATCTTGCAGAATCCTATTCTGTCCCAAGTCACTCTTATTGAGAAAGGGTGGCGACTACAATCCTCGTCAGCCATCACTAACACCTCCTTGAATAATATGCCTGCAAACAAAACCTCTTTCTATAAAAATGGATTAACTAAATTAGAAGTATATGAGATTAAAGAAAATATAAAAGCTTTGGAGAGTTGGTTACAACGAAAAGATGATAGAGGTAATTATACAGATGGAGGAAGAAAAAGAGAAATTATAGAGCAGTTAAAAAACCAAAAGAATTATTCACGTTTCCATAAAGGATGGGGAATGAATTCCTCTATTTATAATGGAAAACAGTTATCAATTATTATACCAGCACAAAATGAAGAATCAACGATTAAAGAAGTTATTCTTGAGGCAAGAAAAATTGAACCGAAAGAAATAATTGTTGTCATTAATGGGTCAACAGATCAAACAGAAGCAATTGCTAAGCAATCAGGGGCAACAGTAATTGTTTATGAAGAAAGATTAGGGCATGATGTAGGACGGGCAATTGGTGCACAAGAAGCGACAGGAGATATACTTCTCTTTATTGATGCTGATTTTGCTATTCCAGCAAAAGATCTTCATCCGTTAACGCAAGCTGTTGCGGATGGTGTTGATATGGTTTTAAATGATTTAAATTTAAATCTTAGATTTCCTCTATATATTGTAAGTTTATATAAATATATGTTGAATATTGCTTGTAACCGTAAAGATTTAGGGGTAGGATCTACAATTGCTGTTCCCCATGCTATTAGTAGAAAATGTTTAGAGGGAATTGGCTGGGACACTCTTCACACAGCGTGTGTTGCACAAGTAAAGGCAATATTAGAAGGGTATAAAGTCGAATGTGTCCATTTTGTAGATGTAATGAAACCAAATCGTATTCGGCCACAAGAGCATTTTGCGACGATAGGACATCCACCAGCTGTATTGAGAATTACTGGGGATCATTTAGAAGGACTTTCATATTTATTGAAGAATAAGGATTTTAAAGATTTATTTTAAAAGGTAAATTTGTCTATTGAATGAGTAACTTAAACATTTCATTTATGCAACTTGACGATATTTAGTATTGCAATGAAACTAAAATCAAAAATTTTTATTATTTTTAGCTCAGGTACAAGTGAAGAGCATGTTTCACTGACTGATAGTAAATGAACAAGTAACTAAAAGGTAAAGGCTTCTTTATATATATGAAGAAGCTTTTATCTTTTTTATTTTAAGTATGGAAGGTAAAGAGTAAATAAAGTTGTAACGGTATTTTTATTTTTGGATAAATTGATATTAGATATAAGAAAGGAGGGAATATCTTGTCTTGCATCAATAAAAGTTGTTTTCATATTTCTTTAGAAACTAAAGTCAATCCAAATGGTGGGGCAGAAATATTCGTAAGGTGCAATGATGAATGTTTATCTAATTTTAATGTAATACCGTTTATTGCATGTGTTTCTATTTCAGTAAAGGATGATTTGAGTTTTTTAGTTGATTTAGATAGTTTAATAAAACGTTAATTTTCTATGCAGTTAATAATAAAATAACATCTAATTTATAAGACTTAGTAAGAGAGTCGTGTCCGAATTTAATTAACTGCATATATTGTTAAAAGAAAGGAGGGAGAGTTATGGCATGTACTACGAATAATGTTTGTTTAGATGTGTGTCTTAAAATTACAATTACCCCTGGTAGTGGAATTGATGCAGTAGTCGATTGTGGAGGCACATGTGGGACAAGTCCTACTATTGTAATTAGTCCTAGTGGATCAATTGTTATTACTTTACCATTAGTTGCATGTTTCTCAATTGCACTAAAAGATGATTTAAGTGTTGACTCTTCATTAACAAGCCTCTATTTTCAAACTTCTTAAGAAAGATACAGAAATGAAAAGCCTGCCTGCTACTTTTCTTTTGATCTAATGTAAAAATAAAAAAGATGGTTACAACCATCTTTTTTATTTTGCTATATATTTAAAATGAATTCATATATTATTTGGTGGTAAGAATATACAATTAAAAGCATTCAGTGTTTCTTTTTTGTTCGATGAGGTAAGAAATTGCTTCTATATGATCACCAATGATTTGTTGCGTTGCTAATGAAAGGTAGCCTTCCTGCGAGAAGTGTTTTTCTGGTCGAACTCGATTTATCTTGTCAACGTCGATAGAATGAACATTTTGTACATGCAATCCTGCTAAAATTGTTTTAACTTGACTTAAGGTTGGTGAAAGAAGAGAATCAAACCCAATTGTATCAATGCATTTTCGACTAAAAGCATGAGGGACAGCAGTTGTGGAGCCCATACCTAAATCTTTTCGATTACATGCTAAATTAACAACATGCTTACATGCAGTTACGATAGTATAAGGAACACGATACATGTAGTAGTGCTCTAATTTATTTAAAGCTAAATCGGTTCCATTTTGAACAGATTGTACAAATGGTAATAAATCAGAACTAGGAATTAAGAAATCACCATCAATAAATAATAATATATCACCTTTTGCAAAATATGCACCAACGGCACGTCCGGTATCAATGCCGAGTGCTTCTTTGTAAGTAATAACTGTTGCACCGCAATTCTTCGCCAATTCCTCTGTTTTATCTGTTGATCCATTAACAATAATGATGATTTCTAAAGGTTTTAATTTCTGCACCTCAAAAATGATAGATTCTATCGTTTTTTCTTCATTTTGAACAGGGATAATGATGGATAATTGTTTATTTCCATAAGTATTTGAATAAAACTTTTTACCTGTAATTATTTTGGGTATAGCTCTTTGTTCGCCGTTTTGAAGTTCTAAAATAATATCTCGCCTTCGATTATTATCAGTATAGTTTCCTCTTGAATTTTGTAATATATTTACCCAATTTTCAATTGCTTCTAGGTGATAACGAATGAGTTGTTTTGAGGGGAAGGAGGGAATTTGCGGTATAGAAATTTTAAAATGATTGCTAATGCGAAATTTATTTTTAATAATTTTCATTTGTGCCAATATCGGATTTAATAAACTTTCTGGAGTAATTGCATCAAGAATCTCTTTTGTTATTGCATAGGGAGGAAATAATAGTGAGTTAACATGTAAATCTGGACGATGAAAAAAATGATTCGTAACCTGCTGCCAAATCATTTCTATAGTTGGCTTTTGCTTTTGATAAAAAAAGTCATCTAAATTGTTTAATACTATGTCAGCTGATTCGTCTAGTAATGGTTGAAGAAATTGTGTAAGTAAGGAAGATTGGATAATGTAATTTGCATCTAAAAATAAGAGGTACTTACCCTTTGCTTTTGTGGCACCAATTACATAACAATTATTTAATTCTGACGGTTCTTCTAATGTGATAATTTTACAATTGTAAGATTGTGCAATATCAATGGAATCATCGATATATCCGTTAATAGTAAGGATGATTTCTAAAGGGTGTAGTTGTTCACAGGCTTTCAAAATTTCAGGTAAAACTTTTATGTTATGCTGTATACGAATAATAATAGAAATCGGATTTTTACACATAAGTAGTCTCCTTTTTAATCAGAGGTAGTTATTAATAAGGTTAGATAAAATAGGAGATATATATTTTATTATATACGTAACCACTATTTAGTTTTATCAGACTTAGAATTTTCATTACTTGAATTGGAACCTTTATTTATTCCAGACGCGAGTAAATTATTGAGAACGCTAAGGTCTAATTGCATAGGGATTGAGTTTTGGGATGTAGTTTTCTCATTTTCTTTTTTTGTAGTTAATATAGTCTTTATATTTTTTATTTCTTTATATTGTTTTAAGGTAATGAAAAATCCAGAAATAATGAAGAGAAAAGAAACAGTAGCAAGTAAAAGTATTATTTCCAACATAAAATAGCCTCCTTTAAATCTATAATAATACTATAGTTGAATGTAATAAGACAAAATTCGAGCTAATGAGTTCACTTTTTAAATATATGCAAATCTTTAGTAAAAGTTACTAATTTCTAGGTTAAAGGAAGCAATTATAGAAACGTTATAAATATAAATAAATGAAAGTTTCATTTGTAGTGTAAAGGTATGTGTTATATAAGCTGAACGTCATTCTATAACAAGTTAAACAGGGTTTAATTTTATATAAAAAGAGCATTTAATTGGACAAATAATTAATTATGTGAAATAATAATAACAGATAAGGAGACGTTGCTTTTCCTTAAGTGCTTCGAATTAATTTTATTCAATAAGAGAAGGTGTGCTTAAAGAAGTTAAATTAAATAAGGAGCTGTTTTATTATATGCAACAAAATAATGATTTAAATTTTGAACCTCAAGACGTTAATATTGTTAATCCTAAACAAGCCAGGAAAGCAGTAATTGCTACTGGTATAGGGAACGCAATGGAGTGGTTTGACTTCGGATTATACGCGTATTTAGCGGTAATTTTAAGTCAATTATTCTTCTCTGGTGTTGATAATAGTGGATTGCAACTTGTACTTACATTCGGTACATTTGCAGCAGCCTTTCTCGTTCGACCAATCGGAGGTGTATTCTTTGGTAGAATAGGAGATAAGTACGGCCGAAAAATCGTGTTAAGTACTACTATTATTTTAATGGCACTTTCTACATTATTCATCGCATTACTACCAACCTATGAACAAATTGGTGTATGGGCACCAATACTACTTTTAGTTGCCCGAATGATTCAAGGCTTCTCTACAGGCGGAGAATATTCAGGAGCAATGGTTTATATCGCAGAATCTTCTCCAGATAAAAAGCGTGGTATACTCGGTAGTGGTCTTGAAATTGGAACACTCTCAGGTTACATTGCTGCATCGGTAATTGTTACCATTTTGACGTTATTGTTAACAGATGAGCAAATGCTCAGCTGGGGATGGCGTATTCCGTTCTTAATAGCTGCACCAATTGGTTTGGTCGGTTTATACTTACGCCGTCATCTAGATGAATCTCCAATCTTTGAAGAGATGGAAAAAGCACAAGAGGAATCTGAAGACAATGAACAATTTTCATTCATGGATATTATTAAATATCACAAAAAAGACTTCTTATTAAGCACAGTAATTGTCGCCTTCTTTAATATTACAAATTATATGATTCTTTCGTATATTCCTTCTTATCTAACTCAAGTACTTAAAGTCGAAGAAACAACAGGCTTATTAATTATTTCTATTACGATGGCACTTATGATTCCACTAGCACTATATTTCGGTAAATTAAGTGATAAAATTGGTAATAAACGCGTTGTGCAAATTGGTTTACTTGGTTTAACTGTATTTGCAATTCCAGCATTTTTACTAATAGGTAACGGACATATTGCAGCTATATTTGCAGGTATTTTCGTACTAGGTTTCTTCTTAAGTGTATATGAAGGAACATTACCTTCATTATTACCATCACTCTTTTTCACTGATGTACGTTATCGAGCACTTTCGATCTCATTTAATATTTCTGTATCGATATTCGGTGGAACAACACCGCTCGTATGTTCATACTTAGTTCATGCAACTGGTAACCCGCTCGCACCGGCATTTTATTTAGCAGGTGTAAGTATTATTGGATTAGTTGTATTTAGTGTACTATTCGTTACAACTTCAGGGCGTGCGCTAAAAGGTTCATATCCTACAGTAGAAACGAAAAAAGAAGCACACCAAATCGCTAAAGAAGACCCTGAAGAAACACTTTGGTGGCATGAAGAGTCATTAGAAATTGAAGCAGGGAAGAATGCTTCCATTTAAAAAGCAACGTAGAAGTACAAAAAGACTCCTATGAATATAGGAGTCTTTTTGTTACGTTATTTCTTTCGTTTCTTCAAACTTTTTTGATATGCATAAAGCTTATGAATCTCTTCCTTAAATTCATGTAGAAGTACAGTGTTTGCACCATTTGAATAACGCACCGTATTATAAGCATCTATAATAATATCACTTTGAATATTTACATCTTCTTCATCGTTTATTCTTTCTAGCCAAGTTTCAACAGTTTCTCCCCGTTTTCTATTTAAAGGAGAGGTTAACTTACTCTCTAGCTTAAAAATTTCCTTCCGAATTTCGTTATGTGGCGGTTTATTTCCTTTAAAACGATTTTGGATCATTCCTTCTTTATCAGTAATGATAGTAGATTCGAAGACGTGCATATTTGGTAAACTTAAATGTTTTCGTTTTTTTACTATTTTCCAAACGACGTAAATAGCGATAGCTGTACAGACTATTATTGTAGTGCTATTTATGAGTATTGGATCAAAATCAGGAATTTTTTTTCCGTCTTCAATTTTTGGTTTTAAGAGATGTCCTTTATTTGCCCAAACATCTTCAGTATCTTTTAATTCCGCTGCTTTAATTAATGGCATTAAAGCATAGCCGACGCCTAATGCGACTACTTCCGTTATAAAACCAAAAATAAGTCGAATGAAAGGAAATACTTGAACAATTAATATACTCATTAAGCCAATCGTAATGATAGAAGAAAAACGTAATAGTTGTTGTTTGCGATTTGCCCCGGTTAACCAAAATGTAATCATAAGATGCAAGGCTAACATTAATAGTTTCCACAACGGTGGAAAGGGTGCATAAAATATAGCTGAAACGACAAACCATACAATACCACCTAAAGATTTTTGACCTGGATATCCAGGTCCGACCACATGTACGATAAAGAAAAATAGTGGTAACATGATTGTGCCAAATAGAGAAAAAGGTAAAAATAAAGAGAAAAGAACGATTTGAAGAACTAAAAGTATTACAAATCCTGTTGTTTTTTTCTGCATAAATTTATGAATAAGAAATACTCCAATATAGCCTGTTGTTAAAAATATTGCAATACTAATTAGTTCATCTCTTTCTGTTAATAATGAAAGCAGAAGGAGCAGAATGAAATCATGAATGTGATATAGCCAAGTTTTCAACTGGTTCCACCATCCCTTCACTAGTAATGAGAAACGTTGGCTGCGAGAGAAGAGGGAGTTCATTTCTTTGTAAACCAATGTATATCATTGTAGACGATCGTTCTCTTTTTCTCTTTACATAATGAAGGAATCCTTGTTTCGGAAGTAACGTACTATCATCTGAAATACGGGCTAATTCTTCTAAAGCTTTTGCATATTGTGTTTGTCCTTCATTTAACGGTACATGTAATGCACCGCCTTCTGCTAATACACTAATAAACAATTCAAACGGAATGTGGTGCTTCGTTGCATACTGGAAAATGTATGTTGCATATGAAATAAGTTCTTCTACATTATCTTTCCAACCAAATCCACGATCGGCAGCTAAAGAAAGACAAATCGTCCAACTATAATTTTTTACAGGTTCATATTGCTTCGCCTGTAATTGTTGCATTTTAGCAGATGCCTTCCAATGAATAGAGCGGAAAGACTCACGCTCATATCGCTTTACACCGATAATAGATGTTTCATCATTGTAAAAAGAAAAATTCGTTCGATAAGATCCATTCAAAAGTTGCTGAAGTTCTTGCAAACCTGCTACTTCTTTAGGAGAAGGATACACAATAATTTCAGTCCTTAATTTATCAAAAACAGGTAAATGTACAGTTAATAGATGAAATGGATCTTTTAATACACATTCAAATTGTTCAATTTGAAACACACCACGCTTCGTGGCGGTTAATGTTAACCCCCATTTTTGTGCCGAATGTGCAGGTTGTGAAAATGGGAAAGAGAATAACGTTTTTGATATTTGTTCAATGCCTTGCTCTTTATGCGGTATAAGGGACGAATTTAAATGAAAGTAACAAACACCATTAACGATTGGTATGCTGGCTCCATTTTTTAAATGAATAAAAAACTGTCCAGATTCCTCAGGAAAAATCCGTGTAGTTTGTTTCTCATTTATGATTTGAAACTTCTTCTCTATGAAAGCGACATATTTATAAATAAAAATCGCAAATAAATAATAGAAGAAAAAGAGAAACATAAGCATTCGTTGCGGGAAAAAGAATGTGAAAAGTAATGCGATTGGAACGGTTAGTTGAATAATATGGAGTTGAAAAAATAAAGGCACAGTTACAACACGCTGTCCATTCATGCTTGTTCAATCTCCACAGGTACGTCAACTTCTTTTAAAATACTTTGCATAATATCATTCTTTGTCGTACGCAGGGCACCTTCCATTGATAAGACGATACGGTGATTCCAAACAGAAGGAACTAACAATTGTATATCTTCTGGTGTGCAATATTCTCTCCCGCGTAAAAAGGCTAAAGCTTGAACAGCACGTACTAAAGCTAATGTGGCACGTGGGCTTACACCGTTAGCGATATAATCATGATTTCTTGTAGCATGAGCAAGTTTAATAATGTAATGTTCTAACGGTTCCGAAACAAATATTTCTTTTACTCGTTTTTGAGCTTCTAAAATATCTTCTAATGAGATGACAGATGTGACACTTTCTAATGGTAAATCGTTCCGAAAACGTCGCATCATTTGTAACTCATCTTTAGGAGTTGGATGACCGATTGAAATCGTCATTAAAAAGCGATCAAGCTGTGCATCTGGAAGAGGGAAAGTCCCTTGTGATTCAATTGGGTTTTGCGTCGCAATAACAAAGAACGGTTTCGGAAGAGGAGTTGACTGCTTCTCCAGCGTCACTTGTCGTTCTTCCATCGCTTCTAACAAACTCGACTGCGTTCTCGGCATTGCACGGTTAATTTCATCTGCTAGCAAAATGTTTGTCATAACTGGTCCAATTCTTAATTCGAATTCGCTTGTTTTTGGGTTGAAGTATTCAATACCTGTTACATCACTTGGAAGTACATCAGGGGTAAATTGAACGCGAGAAAAACTACCACCAATACTTTTTGAAATGGTTTTCGCCAGTAACGTTTTCCCAGTACCAGGCACGTCTTCGAGTAGTACATGTCCATCAGCAAGAAGTGAAACGAGCAGTAGATCAATAACATTTTCTTTACCAACAAACACAGATCCGATGTTTTCTTTCAATTTATTTATCATATGTACCATTCCTTTCATTATAAAAGAGCTAATATTTCTATATTTTAACAAATTATTCAGAAAATTGGTATGATTTTTTAATTCAAAGAAATGGATATTTAATTATTAAATTACTCTTGCATATTTTGGAATATAATTATACAATATCGATATACGATATATCGTGAGTCGATATATCATATATCGATGTATCGGAGGTAGTTATAATGAATGCGAAGGCGCAAAAATATATTCCATTAACGGAGGCGACATATTACATATTATTGTCACTCGTGAAGCCGTTGCATGGCTACGGAATTATGCAAATGGTAGAAGAGATGACAAATGGGGAAGTAAAGCTCGGCCCTGGTACTTTATATGGAAATACGACGAAATTACTAAAAGAGAAGTTAATTGTTGAAGTTGCCTCTACAGACAGAAAGAAGTGCTATGAGTTAACGCCGTTTGGGAGAGAAGTGTTAGAGCTCGAGTATAACAGATTGCAGAGATCTGTAAGGAATGGAAATAGTATATTAGGGGAGTGAATGAGAGATGGAGACAAAGAAGATATTCAAACCTTTCGCAGTATGGAGCTTAGAAAAAGAAGAAGCGTATTTACGTAAAATGCATCAACAAGGCTGGGCGTTACAAAAGTATAACGTAATGTATACGTTTAAGAAAACTGAGCCGAAAGATGTAGTATATAAAGCAGACTTTAGATTAGAGTATAAAGATTCGACAGAAAAACAAAAAGAATATATCCAAATATATGAAATGTGTGGCTGGAAACATGTAACGAGTTTTGCGAAGTGGAATTACTTTTGTAAAGAAGTAGAAGAGGAAAATGAGTTACCTGATATATATTCAGAGAAGGAAACGAGGATACAAAAACTTACTGAGTTGTTACAGTTTTTTGTAATTATGTTTGTAACAATAATGCCAGCGCTTTACTTATGTTTTCTTGGACCATCAGAATCTAGAATTCCTTATATATTTAAAGGCATGATAGGATTTATAGGTTGTATGTATTTATATATATTTATTAATGTATATTGGAAGATTAAAAAGTTAAAAAATGAAATATTGTAACAAAGAATGGGTTTATTAAAGAAGATGGTTGTATATTGAATGGAAATCATCTTCTTTAATTTCTATATATCCTTGTTTTGTTGGATATTTTTTATATAATAAAATATTGTATATTTAAGGCATAGAACTAACAGTTACAAAGATGATACCAGTAACAATACCTAAAAAAATCATAAATGAAGAAGTAATTAATAATAACGAACTAGCAATGAATATCACTTTATTAGATTTTTGTTTTTTATAAAGGAAATAAAGTAAAAGACCACAAATAGTAGAAAGTATCCATATAGCTAAACCGTAAGAACTCGAGATTTTCTTCCAATCGGAAATCCAAAAGTAAAAGATGATTATGTGACAAGTTAATAGTAGAAATGTTGATGGAAGCATTATCTTTTTATTTAAAATCATTTGTTTCACCTCCCTTATATAAATATTACTAAAATGGTGTGGAATTTAACATATAATAAGGAAGAAATACATTTTTAATTAACGTATTAAACGAAAAAATCCCTTATAGAAAAATCTATTTCTACAAGGGATAATCATATTTTTATTAGAAAGACTGATTTTGCGCAGGTTTAATAAATTGTTCAGGGTTTTCAACAAGTCCGCATACAGCACATTGGACACGGTATGTAGGTCCTTGATAAGCCATATGAAAAGCATTCATCGTTTCATTTGTGTATTCTTCTTCCACTTGACCAGTTTGTGGATTTATTTTGACTGGTTTTACTTGTTGCTCAAGAATATTAAAGCGAGTACGGTTCGTTTTACAACTTGGACATAGCATTGGTTCCATATGTATACACCTCCATTTGTATCATTTCTTAAAATCTTTAATTTTATGCAAGCAAAAAACTTTCTCAATATAAATAGGTGTTTAATGTATTTAAAATTCAGAAAAAATAAAATATAATAAAAGTACGAACTGGTTATGTCCAAACCAAATCTCCTGTTTTATGCCAATAAGCTGGGGGGCCGAGAAATCGGCCTCATTTTTTTTTGCTCATTACTACAAGGAACAAGGTTTTTATGAGACTTTTGTCGAAATTTTAGGGATAGATACAAAGGGGGATGTAAAATGAATTTGAAAATGAAGTACATCATTTTATATGTAGAAAAGTTTGAGGAATGTTTAAAGTTCTATAAAGATATTTTACAGTTACCTATAAAAGCAGAGCACGGCACATATATTGAATTTAATACTGGAACTACCATTTTAGCGATGAATACGCGGCAAGATGTGAAAGAATTAACAGGACTACCGCTTACAGAAGGTAAATTAAAGTTTTCTCATTTCGAATTAGGATTCGTTGTTGAGAATGTACAAGAAACGATTGAGCAATATAGAGAACAAGGAATCAAGATTTTAGTTGAACCGATTGTAAAACCGTGGGGGCAAACAATTGCCTACATTGCTGATCCAGATGGAAATTATATTGAAATTTGCAGTTCATTAGAATAGAGGGAGAAAGAGAGATGGGATTTCCAAAACTAGAAACAGAACGTTTATTCTTAAGAGAACTTACACTATTAGATGCAGAAACGATGTTCCAATATTTTTCGAAAGAATCAGTTATACGTTATTTCGGAATGGATTCTTTCGAAAATATTGAGCAAGCGAAAACCACGATTCAAACGTTTAAAAATCGTTATGAAGAGGGCAGTGTATTTCGCTGGGGAATCGAGAAAAAAGGGACGGGCCAATTAATCGGAACGTGCGGATTTCATTTAATTAATAATCATCATAAACGAGCTGAAATTGGTTATGAATTAGATGATACATATTGGGGACAAGGATATGCATCGGAAGCATTACAAGCGATTTTAGCTTACGGATTTGAAATGCTGCAACTAATAAGAATCGCAGCGGTTGTATATGTAGAAAATAAAGCTTCTCAAAAATTGTTAATAAAAGCAGGATTTCAAGAAGAAGGATTACTTCGAAAACATATGATTCAAAATGGTGTCGCTCATGATACCATTCTATACTCGTTATTAAAAGAAGAGTGGAAGAAGTAATGAGTACAAATGAGCTTATAAATGTTATGAAGAAGCATAAAGAAAACCGCTTTATTTTAGGGATAGATGGTTTAAGTCGATCTGGAAAAACAACATTCGTAGCCAATTTAAAAGAAAATATGAAACAAGAAGGCATTCCGTTTCATATTTTCCATATTGATGATCACATAGTGGAGCGTAATAAACGATATCATACTGGATATGAAGAATGGTACGAGTATTATTATTTACAATGGGACATTGAATGGCTAAGGCAGAAATTTTTTCAAAAGCTACAACATGAAACAAAATTGAAATTACCTTTCTTTCATGAAGAAACAGATATATGTGAAATGGAAAAAGTACAGATTCCTATTGTAGGCGTAATTGTTATTGAAGGAGTTTTTCTGCAGCGAAAAGAATGGAGAGATTTTTTTCATTATATGGTCTATTTGGACTGTCCAAGAGAGACAAGGTTTCTACGTGAGAGTGAAAAAACGCAGAAAAACCTTTCAAAGTTTGAAAATAGGTATTGGAAAGCAGAGGATTATTACTTAAAAACGGAATTGCCGAGGGATAGGGCGGATTTAGTCATTGAATGATTTGAAAATAGAAGGTGAATAGAATGAATATTTTATGGGATTTTGATGGGACGTTATTTGATACGTATCCTGCATATACAATGATGCTTTCTGAAATATTAGGTGACTCAGTAGAAAAACAAGAAATATACAAAAACTTAAAAATATCATACTCTCATGCAATTCAGTATTATAATATTTCATGCGAGCAGGAAGAAAAGATTAAAGTTTTGAAGGAGAAATTCACGCCAAAAGATATGAAACCTTTTGCAGGTGTCGAAGAGGTTTTGAAATTTGCAAATAAAAATGTGATTATGACCCATAAACATAGGGAAGGGGTTATGGGCATTTTAAAATATTACGGCTGGGAAAAATACTTCGTAGATATGGTTACAATTGACGATGGCTTTCCTCGAAAGCCAAACTCTTTAGCTTATAATCATCTGCATAAAAAATACAATATTGATTTAGCTATTGGAGATAGAGAATTAGATTTATTACCTGCAAAAGAATTAGGTATTTCAACATGTATGTTTCAAGGTAATTGTGATGTAGCGGATTATTCTTTATCACATTACTCGGAGTTTTTTAAGGTAGTGAGTGATAGAGAGTTTTCTTTATAAAAAAAGTTATTAATAAAGACTGTATCTTTCATTTTAAAGGTACAGTCTTTATTTTTTAGAGCTATTATATACCAATTGCCGTGGATTAAAGAATGATTGTATATCTTTAGTAAAGAAATAGTCAGGTTAGTTGTTAGATAGAAATAGACAGATAAAGTGATAGTGTCCGTTTTATCTGCTTTTTATCATAACCAAATTATGGTTATTCATGCTAATATAAACTCATAGCTATATAGAAGGGGGGGGGGTTAGTATGAAAACTGAAATAGTTCCTAAAAAGAAGTACAGTATAATAAGCTATGTATCTTTACTCATCGGCATTTTGTGTTTTCTATTCGTTTTTATAACGCCAAC
Organism: Bacillus cereus group sp. BfR-BA-01441; assembly: GCF_022663075.1. Lineage (NCBI taxonomy): Bacteria > Bacillati > Bacillota > Bacilli > Caryophanales > Bacillaceae > Bacillus > Bacillus cereus group sp. BfR-BA-01441. The sequence goes on along the minus strand of NZ_JAKUEU010000001.1, from coordinate 38,972 downwards.
AAGGATAGCGAATGCAGGTAATATAGTTGGAGATTATATTACAATTGCCCTGACAGGTGTAGGGATCATGCTTTCAATAATCACAATGACGAAAAAAACAGAGAAGAAGGGGATTGCTATTCTTTCATTAATACTGTCCTCATCATTTTTTATATTTTGGATCATAGCGATTATCCTATTGTTTACTGGTCAAATTAGTTTTGCGCCGTAATGTGTAATAAAAAGAGTCCTTCTCGTATGAAGGACTCTTTTTACTCGGTATCTTCAGGTTGATATTCTAAAATATCCCCCGGTTGGCATTCTAATGCTTTACATATTGCTTCTAAAGTTGAAAAACGGACTGCTTTTGCTTTTCCATTTTTCAAGATAGAAAGGTTAGCCATTGTAATTCCAACCTTCTCCGAAAGCTCTGTTACACTCATTTTTCTTTTCGCTAACATTACATCAATATTAATAATAATTGCCATATTATTCACCTCAGACCGTTAAATCATTTTCTGATTTTATATCTATAGCATCTTTTAATAGTCTTTGGAGAACGGCAGCAAAGACCGCGATTACCATTGAAGCAAAAATCATAATCATTCCGATAATAATAATGCCAGGGGCGTCATCTCTCTCTGCCACGAGATAGAAAAGTGGCATACTTAATACATATAATACACTAATTGCCAATGCGCTGTACTTAATATTTTTTAAAGCTTGAACAGATAACTCTGAGAATGCGTTATTTTTATCAATATAGTTTAAAAGCTTAAATGTTTGGTACAGTGCGAAGTAATAAGGTATTGCTGTTGCATATAAATTGATAAATACAAGATATTTAATATATGCAATATCTGGATATAATTCTGCAGCGAAAGCTCCTATTTTAGGGACTAAAAAAATGCACATAGCAAGAACGGGGATTCCGATCAGAATCACAACGGTCTTTAAAAAGAGTGTGGATCCTTGTTTCATAAAAAGCACCTCATTTATTTAATATCTTATTAATTTAACACGAAATTTATTGTTTAACAATAAATTTTTATTTCTTTTGATCGAGGATTTATTGTTAAACAAGTAATTAATGAAAAGGATGTTAAATCTTTTTTATAAGATAGATGATACATACCGATATTTAATAAAGGAAAGAAAGGGAAAGTAACTATTGTTAGCTTTATGAGAATTGGGAACTAATAAAACATATGTAGGTTTTGGTATGGAAAAGGAAATAGTGTGTATTTAAAATGAATGCAAAGTTTATGGAGGAACAATCATGTTGAATTATGGTGTGAAGATGAAAAAGTTGCTATTAGTGGCAGCTATAATAGTAAGCGTATTAAGTACGGAAAGTATGATGAATTATCATGCGGCCAAAGCTAAGGTGAAAAAAGTAGAACATCAGCCTAAAAATATAATTATGATGGTTATGGACGGAACGAGTTCAACGGCGACAACATTGGCTCGCTGGTATAAAGGGGCACCGCTTACGTTAGATCAAATTGTAACAGGAGGAGTTCGTACGTTTTCGGCGGAATCAGCTATTACAGACTCAGCGCCAGCAGCAACAGCATTAGCAACTGGAAATAAATCAAATTCAGGATATGTAGGTGTATTACCTTCTATTGTAAGTTCGCCTAGCTTAGAGCCAATAAAAGAAGAGGACAAGTTACGGCCGGTCGCAAACGTATTAGAAGGTGCAAAACGTACTGGTCGTGCAACTGGAATTGTTGCTACATCTGAAATTCAGCATGCTACTCCGGCGGGATTCTCGGCTCACCATGTCAATCGCAAGCAATTTGACGTAATTGCGAAGCAGCAAGTATATCAAAATATAGATGTCGTATTAGGCGGGGGAAAAGCAGCGCTGCTACCTATGCAAAGTAATGGAATCCGAAAAGATGGTGAAAATTTAGTGAAGGTGATTCAAGACAAAGGATACGATTTCGTTGAAACGAAAGATACGTTATTGAACTCCAAATCTAATAAAATTTGGGGCTCTTTCTCACATCATGCTCTTGCGTTTGATATGGATCGTATAGCAACAAACCCAGAACAACCAACACTTTCTCAAATGACAGAAAAAGCAATTCAAACATTATCAAAAGATAAAGATGGCTTCTTTTTATTCATAGAAGGTAGTAAGCCTGATTGGGCAGCCCATGCTAATGATCCAATTGGGATGATTAGTGATATATTGGCATTTGATGAAGCGGTAGCAAAGGCGTTACAATTTGCGAAGAAAGATGGGGATACGATGCTCATCGCTTTAACTGATCATGGTAACAGCGGCATCTCTATAGGGAATAGGAATACGACAAAAGGATACAATACTACACCGGTTTCTGCATACATTGATCCATTGAAAAAGGCGAAAATGACACTTGAAGGAACTATAAATAAACTGAAATCTGATTTATCAAATGTAGAAGATGTAGCTAAACTATATGGTTTGGATAATCTAACTCATGATGAAAAAGAAAAATTAAAAGCGGCAAAAAAGAAAATGGATGTAGGACGAATTCTTACTACATTATTGGCTAATCGTGCAAATATCGGCTTTACGACAGGAGGACATACAGGTGAGGATGTATTCTTACATTCTTATGGACCTCAAAAACCAGAAGGCTTAATCCAAAATACAGACATTGCGAAGACGATGGCGAAAGCGATGGGCTTTAACTTAGAAGAAGTAACGAATAAAATATTTTTAGAGAGTGAACAAGTCTTTAAGAAAATCGGTGCAACTGTAACAGCCGACAAAACCGAAGGAGCAAACCCGTTACTCGTAGTAAAACGTAATAAAGTAGAAGCACAATTATTTGGTAACAAAAATATAATTCGTATCAATGGTAAAGGGTATGAATTAAGAAGTATTATTGTAGAGAGTAATGGAAAGTGCTATGTACCAGAAGAAGCAATTCAACTATTTGTAAAGCATTCTCGTTAAAAAATTGCCAACCAGTTAAGCTAACTGGTGGCAATTTTTTGTGTTTATTCTAAATATAAGGGTTCGGATTGTTTTGGAAAGTTTTCCAGATGAGACTTGTATAAATGTGAAAGGGGAGTTATATTTTTTCTTACATTAAAAAATTTCGTTTTGTAGAATAGAGAATTTATACATATAGTAAAGTCTAATGTGTTATCAATTAATATTTACGAAAAATATATTAATACTTTAGAATTTCTTTAATTTTCATTATTTTTTATTTAAGGTTATCCGTTATATTTATAATGTATTTATTTCAATTTATTGTATTTCAGCGCAGTTTTATATAATTATAAAGCAATCATCAAAATAAAATCTCCACTAGAGTAAATTTATTATTTTTTTTGCGAAAATTATTATGCAGCTAAGAAAACTGTAGTTTATTGAATTAGAAATATATTAGAATTTAGTTGAAGAAAGAGAGAGGGAATAAAATGAATATAGTGCACTTACGTCCTAAACAGCGGTCTAAGTATCGCATTATGCTAGGGAAGTGGTATTACTCTACAAAGAGGTACATTCAGTGGTTAGCAGACGGAAAAACATATGCAAAAAGGTTCCAACAAGAAAAGCTACCTTGTACAGCAATTCAGCACCAAACGATATTACTTCGTAAGCTCAAAGATGTAGATATGTGGTATCAACAGAATAAGGTTGTTAATTTGAAAATTGCTGTTAAAAAACTAAATGATATCGTCATTAGACCGGGAGAAACATTTTCTTACTGGCGTTTAATAGGTAAGCCAACGAAGAAAAAAGGGTATGTAGAAGGTATGGTATTACACTACGGATCTTTTCAAACAGGTATTGGAGGAGGTCTTTGTCAGCTTTCGAATTTAATATATTGGATGACTTTACATACACCACTGACAGTAACCGAACGATATCGTCATAGCTTTGATGTCTTTCCTGATTCTAGGCGAACTCAACCGTTTGGGAGTGGGGCGACTTGTTCCTATAACTATTTGGATTTACAAATTAAAAATGAAACGGACCAACCGTATCAACTTCACCTTTATATGACAGATGAACATTTAGTTGGTGAATGGAGAACAGTCTATCCGCAACTTTATCAATATGAAGTGTATGAGAAAGAACACTCAATTCAACCTGCATACTGGGGCGGTTATATACGACATAATGTGATTCAACGTAAAGTATATAATCTACAGAAACAGTTAATAGAAGATCAATATGTAACAGAGAATCACGCTATAATGATGTACGAACCACTATTAGCTTGTAATAATGAGAATAGTGAGTAATATGGTAACCCATAGATTAAATAGTATAGAGAATATTTAATTCTTATTTTTACTAAAAAAGTTCACTGTTATTTATAGGTGAGTTTGTTTTTCTATCGTATGTATTTCACCCTTCATAAAAAATATTTCTCAACATTTTATTTGTTGAAAAAGATTGAATATTCGTATTATAACGAATATTATGTTGTTATCGGCAAAAAACGATAATTTGCAGACACTGGGGAGGAAATACATTGAAAAAGAAAAAGAAATTAAAACCATTAGCGGTATTAACAACAGCAGCAGTACTAAGTAGTACGTTTGCTTTTGGAGGTCACGCAGCGCATGCTGAGACACCAACATCATCTCTACCAATAGATGAGCACTTAATACCGGAGGAGCGCTTGGCTGAAGCGCTAAAACAACGGGGGGTAATTGATCAATCTGCATCGCAAGCTGAGACGTCAAAGGCTGTCGAAAAATATGTTGAGAAAAAGAAAGGGGAAAACCCTGGGAAAGAAATTTTAACAGGAGATAGTCTTACGCAAGAAGCTTCTGATTTTATGAAAAAAGTAAAAGATGCAAAAATGAAGGAAAATGAACAGGCACAGCAGCCTGAAGTAGGCCCAGTAGCTGGACAAGGTGCAGCATTAAATCCAGGGAAATTAAATGGAAAAGTACCTACTACATCAGCGAAGCAAGAAGAATACAATGGAGCTGTTCGAAAAGATAAAGTACTTGTTTTACTTGTAGAATTTAGCGATTTTAAGCATAACAATATTGATCAAGAGCCAGGATACATGTATTCTAAGGACTTTAATCGTGAACATTATCAAAAAATGTTATTTGGTGATGAACCATTCACTTTATTTGATGGATCGAAGATTAACACATTTAAGCAATATTATGAAGAACAATCTGGTGGTAGCTATACAGTTGATGGGACTGTAACAGAATGGCTTACTGTTCCAGGAAAAGCATCAGATTATGGTGCTGATGCGGGTACTGGGCATGATAACAAGGGGCCTTTAGGACCAAAAGATTTTGTGAAAGAAGCATTAAAAGCAGCGGTAGCAAAAGGAATCAATTTAGCAGACTATGACCAATTTGATCAATACGATCAAGATGGTGATGGAAATAAAAATGAGCCAGATGGAATTATTGATCATTTAATGGTTGTACATGCTGGCGTTGGTCAAGAAGCTGGCGGCGGTAAATTGAAAGATGATGCGATTTGGTCACATCGTTCAAAACTCGGTTCAAAACCATATGCAATTGATGGCACGAAATCTTCTGTTTCGAACTGGGGCGGAAAGATGGCTGCATACGATTATACAATCGAGCCTGAAGACGGAGCGGTTGGTGTGTTTGCACATGAGTATGGCCATGATTTAGGCTTACCAGATGAATATGATACAAAGTACTCAGGACAAGGTGAACCTGTTGAGTCATGGTCTATTATGAGTGGTGGTAGCTGGGCTGGAAAAATTGCAGGAACAGAGCCAACGAGTTTCTCACCACAAAATAAAGAGTTTTTCCAAAAGAATATGAAGGGGAATTGGGCGAATATCCTTGAAGTAGATTATGACAAACTTAGCAAAGGCATCGGTGTTGCGACATATGTAGATCAAAGTACTACAAAATCTAAACGACCTGGAATCGTTCGTGTTAACTTGCCGGACAAAGATATAAAAAATATCGAATCGGCGTTTGGTAAGAAGTTCTATTATAGTACAAAAGGAAATGACATTCATACAACACTTGAGACGCCAGTATTTGACTTAACAAATGCAAAGGATGCTAAGTTCGATTATAAGGCATTTTACGAACTTGAAGCGAAGTATGATTTCCTTGACGTATATGCGATTGCAGAAGATGGAACGAAGACACGCATTGATAGAATGGGCGAAAAAGATGTAAAAGGCGGCGCGGATACAACTGATGGTAAATGGGTTGATAAATCATACGATTTAAGCCAATTCAAAGGAAAAAAAGTAAAACTGCAATTTGAGTACTTAACAGATATTGCAGTAGCTTATAAAGGATTTGCGTTAGATAATGCAGCCTTAACTGTAGATGGAAAAGTTGTTTTCTCTGATGATGCAGAAGGTCAGCCAGCAATGACGTTAAAAGGCTTTACTGTGTCTAACGGATTTGAACAGAAAAAACATAATTACTATGTAGAGTGGAGAAATTACGCTGGTTCTGACACTGCGTTACAACATGCACGTGGCCCAGTATTTAATACAGGAATGGTTGTATGGTATGCGGATCAAAGCTTTACAGATAACTGGGTAGGCGTTCATCCAGGTGAAGGGTTCTTAGGAGTTGTAGATTCTCATCCAGAGGCAATTGTAGGGACATTAAACGGACAACCTACTGTGAAGAGCAGTACGCGTTATCAAATTGCCGATGCGGCATTCTCATTTGATCAAACGCCAGCATGGAAAGTAAATTCACCAACTCGCGGTATCTTCGATTATAAAGGATTACCAGGAGTGGCAAAATTTGATGATTCTAAGCAATACATCAACAGCATTATTCCTGATGCAGGACGTAAGTTACCGAAACTAGGACTGAAGTTTGAAGTGGTAGGCCAAGCTGAAGACAAGTCTGCAGGTGCAGTGTGGCTTCATCGATAAAATAAGGTAAAACGAAGAGGAGCTGCGATAAGTCGGTGAAACTGACTTATCGCAGCTTTTTTCTTCTTGTGAAAAAACTTGCTGTTTTTTTATGTACTTATTGGAAAAATTCGAAGTTTCTTTTATAAATAAAATACTCCGCCTGTCCAATTATAGAAGCTATTTTGGGCGTAAGTAATTTGTAAGTAATGAGTAAGAAAAAAGAGATTTTCATAGTATATAATATTTATTATAGCTACTTTTAACACCTGATACTAATAGTGTGCTATAATATGAATTAGCAACAAAAAGGAAAGGAATTAGAACAATGACCTTAGAAAATACTAAAAATTTAAAAAAACAAGTTGCTCCTTTTGAAAAATCAACGATTAAAAAAAGTGTTTGGCAACTGATCAACACAATCGTGCCATTTATTATTTTATGGTACCTTGCTTATAAAAGTTTGTCAGTTTCTTATTGGTTAACATTAGTTCCAGCACTGTTAGCCGCTGGATTTATGACAAGAATTTTCATTATTTTTCATGATTGCACCCATTATTCGTTCTTTAAAAGTCGACGTGCAAATAGAATAGTTGGAACGTGTATGGGTGTTTTAACATTATTCCCATTTGATCAGTGGGGGCATGAACATTCTATTCACCACGCTACGAGTGGTAATTTGGATAAGAGGGGTACAGGGGATATTTGGACGCTTACAGTTGATGAATATGTAGCTGCACCATTTAGACTTCGTTTAGCATATCGCTTATATCGCAATCCATTCGTTATGTTTGGATTAGGTCCGATTTATGTTTTCTTGCTTAAAAATAGATTTAACCGAAAAGGTGCAAGGCAGAAAGAACGTATGAATACTTATTTGACGAATATTATAATTGTTGCTGTAGTAGCTATACTTTGCTGGGCAATTGGGTGGCAATCGTTTCTGTTAGTACATGGTACTATATTCTTAATAGCAGGTTCAGTAGGGATTTGGCTGTTTTACGTACAGCACACATTTGAGGATTCTTATTTTGAAGAGGATAAAGATTGGGAATATGTGAAAGCGGCAGTGGAAGGAAGTTCTTTTTATAAGCTTCCTAAAATTTTGCAATTCTTAACTGGTAATATTGGATTCCATCATGTTCACCATTTAAGCCCAAGGGTACCTAACTATAAACTAGAAGAGGCACACAATAATACGCTTCCGTTAAAAAATGTACCAACGATTACGCTTGCTACAAGCTTACAATCACTACGTTTCCGTCTTTGGGATGAGAAAAGTAACAATTTTGTTAGCTTTAAAGATGTCAAAAATATAATTAAAAATAATGTTTCTGTTCGAGTGAAATCTGAACTATAATTGCATCGTATATAAAACTCCCCTTAATCATTTTCGATTTAAGGGGAGTTTGTGTTTAAAGAGTAGATGCCAGATAAGAGGAAAATTTACATAATTCAAATTGTAATTGAAGCAGATTAGGAATTGCTCGTACGTAAGTACAAATATAAGATGGTAAATGCATTATGTTAACAAATTCATAGTAAAAGGGGGGATCGTACAACATTATATCCAAAAATAAGAAAAGACTTGAACGAAAATTCCATTCATTTTTCTTGGTGTTCCGCATTCCATACACTTAAATAGGACGCATATTCTAATTCATCTGGATTCTCATGTAGCATAGAAATGAATTCTAATTTGTTTCCATCACAATCTAGAAAGTATACACTTGCAGCAGGCATCCACCTTTGGACAATTGGCTCTTGATTTCCTTTTCCTTGACTTCCTATCACTGCTATTCCATGTTCCTCTAACCACGCTTTAGAAGTCATTAAAAACTCTAAATTTACACCAAAAGCAAAATGTCTCGGCTCAAAGTCTTCAATGTTATGTACTTCCCATAGTCCAAGCATTTGTTGTTTATTTTCTCCGACCCAAAAGAAAGCCACTCTTCTTTTGGAGAGTTTTCTTGCTAACGTTAATCCTAGCTTGTTTTGATAGAAATTTATTGCCTTCTCTAAATTTCTTACATGTAAATGAGTTTCGTATATGTTCTGTATCATTATGATCATCCCTTTCTTTATTGGTAACTACCAATTGAATAGTGAATATAATTCTAAAGTTGAAATATGTATAAGCCTAGTAATGTACATCTATATCCGATATACCTATTTGCTATTATATTGAAATTGGAATGTGATAAATCCCACTGAGGTAGTAAGTGTTTAAATGAACACTCTACTACTTTTGTAGGAAAGGGGATATATTCATTAAATTCAGATGAAATCATATTAAAATAATGAAAAAAGACCACACATGAAGTGAAACGCTATGTGTGGTCTTTTATGTATAGTCAAATATTACGAAGTCTCGCTAATTTTAGTTTCACTATGAGTGTTAGTAGAATTTCTTTTCTTAACTTTAAAGTGATAGTAAGTGTAGCAAAAGATGATAAATGGGACAGTGCAATAGATTCCAAGTCGTTGTTCTGGGATAAAAATAAGACTGATTAATATAATGCCATACAATCCAAAACCAAGAATTGGTACGAGTGGATAAAGTGGCGTTTTAAATTTTAAGTCTTCTAATTTTCCGCCGTCTGCTAAATAATGTTTGCGGAAAAAGAATTGAGAAACACAAATTGACATCCAAACAATAATGGTAATGACTCCAGAAATTGAAATGAGCCACAAGTAAACAGTTTCAGCAGCTACTACACTTGTCAAAAGAGAAAAAGCAGAAATAGCTATTGTCATGATTAAAGCGTTGAGAGGAATCCCACGTGATGATAATTTCTTTAAAAATGCTGGAGCCATTTCGTTTTTTGATAAAGACCAAAGCATTCGAGTAGCAGCGTATAGTCCTGAGTTTGCGACAGAAAGAACAGCAGTAAGAATAACAAAGTTCATAATATCAGCTGCATATGGAATACCGATATTATCAAAAACAGCAACGAATGGACTCTTTGTTAATCCAGCTTCTTCCCAAGGAATTAAAGCAACAAGAACAAAGATTGCTAAGACGAAGAAAAACATTGTGCGCCATATAATATTTCTAATAGAACGAGGTAAAGTTTTTGCTGGATCTTCACTTTCACCTGCTGCGATTCCGACAAGCTCTGTACCTTGGAAGGAATAATTGACTGTAACCATTGTTAATAGAATAGCTGCAAGTCCATTCGGAAATAAACCACCATGATTTACGAAATTTGAAAGAAGTGGAGCTGGTTCATCGCCTTTTAAATCAATAAAACCGAACATAGCGGCGCCACCAAGAATTATAAAAGCTATAATGGCAGATACTTTTATACTTGAAAACCAAAATTCTGTTTCTGCATAACTACGAGCAGATAATGCGTTAATAGTGAAGATGGTAACGCCAAATATTAAACACCAAACCCAAACAGGAATATCAGGAAACCAGCGCTGCATTGTAATACCGGCAGTTGTAAATTCAAGACCGGTCGTATTCGCCCAGCTTAACCAATACAACCATCCGATTGTAAAGCCAGTTGCAGGATTGATGAATTTAGTAGCATATTCCTGAAAAGAACCTGAAACAGGCATGGCTACAGCAAGTTCACCAAGACATAGCATAACGAAATACATTAATAATCCACCAGCAATAAAGGCAAGTACGGATCCACCAGGTCCAGCCTGACTTATAATAAAGCCAGATCCGTTAAATAACCCGGTTCCAATCACACCACCGAGTGCAATCATGAATAAGTGTCTACTTTTCATCGTACGTTTTAATTCATTGTTTGTATTGCTTACTTGCGCCATTGTTTTCCTCACTTTCGTAGTTGATAGAATAACGTTTGATGTTTTTCCGTATTATGGAATGTATTCCGTGATGTGAAATCTTGTTATAATTTTCAGATAATTAAAAAGAAAAGTCAATATTTTTTTGTTTGCGTTTTCAATTCGTTGTTAGTGATATGTTTTTATTGTTAGAAAATTAAATAAATAGATTGATTTCATTTCGAATGTTTGCTAAATTGATAGTTAATTAAGCGTACTAACATATTACGAGTAAAGTTGAGGCGAGTTATGGTACAGTCCATTGATCGAGCGATAAGTATTATTAAATTATTGAATTCTACAAATGAAAAAGAGTATTGGGCTATTTCTGATATAGCTGATGGAACACATCTCCCGGTTAGTACAGTACATAGATTACTTAACTCTCTAATGGAGCATGGGTTAGTTACACAAATTACAGAGACAAAACAGTACAAAATTGGACCAATGTGGATGGAAATAGGGTTGCGTCAATTGGAGAAGGTAGACTATAGATCTGTTGCAAGAGAAGTGATGAAACGTTTGGCTTCTGAAGTGGAAGAAAGTGTCTATTTGAATATTCCAAACGGAACACATTCTATTATCATTGAAAGAATTGATAGTCCTTTAAAAATTCGAGTTATCGATAATCTAGGAGAACAAATTCCACTTTCAATTGGTGCTGCAAATAAAACGATGCTTGCCAATATGAAAACGAATGAAATGGAACATATTGTAGAGCATTTACTTCCTTCATTACCAGAACAAAAGCAAATTCTTCTTAATCAAATAAAGCAAATAAAAAATGAAGGATATGCTGTCAGTTATGGTGAAAAAACAGAAGGGACAGCTTCAGTAGCTGCACCTATTATCGGATTTAATCATAAAGTAGTAGGAGCATTAAGTGTTGGGTTAATTAGTCATCGTATTAATGATGATCGACTATCTTTTCTTATTAGCAAGGTAAAACAAGCGGCTCATGAAATATCAATAAAAATCGGCAGTACATCAGAACTATAATTTTGATAGCTGTCGTCATTTTTTATTCATATACTGGAATTAGTTTTCATAATGCGGAAAATAGGGGGATTTATATGTCAAAGTGGCAATCAAAAGAACAATTGGTTCAATTATTAAGCAGTCTTGTTGAAATTCCTAGTATTACCGGTTCAGAAGCTGAAGTAATATTGCCAGACTTTGTTGTGGAACAATTATCTGACTTACAGTATTTCAAACAAAACCCGCACCATTTGCAAAAAAATCCGACAGGGGACGGACGATATTTTGTTACAGCACTAGTAAAGAAAAGCGATAGTACAAAAAATACTGTAATTCTAGTAAGTCACTTTGATGTTGTAGATGTACAAGATTACGGAATGTGGAAAGAAGATGCATTTAATCCTAAAAAGTTAACATCTATGTTTTATTCTCATAAAGATGAACTTCCAGACCATGTACGTGAAGATATAGAACATGGAGAATGGCTGTTTGGTAGAGGAACAATGGATATGAAATGCGGCCTCGCATTACAAATGGCAATGATTGAGCAAGCTTGCGAAGAAAGATTTGATGGGAATGTTCTTTTATTGGCTGTACCAGATGAAGAAGTAAACTCTGTAGGGATGAGAGCTGCTGTTCCAAGATTACTAGAGTTAGCAAGAGAACATGATTTAGAGTATAAAACGGTACTAAACTCAGAGCCTATGTTTTCAAGACATCCTGGTGACCAAAATAAGTATATTTACACTGGCTCTATTGGTAAAGTGTTACCTGGTTTTCTTTGCTACGGAAAAGAGACACATGTAGGTGAACCTTTTGCAGGGTTAAATGGGAGTTATATGGCTTCATTAATAACAGCAGAATTAGAGTTAAACACAGACCTTTGTGATATTGTAGAAGGGGAAGCGAGTCCTCCGCCAACTAACTTACTTCAAAGGGACTTAAAAGAGGATTATTCTGTACAAATTCCGCATCGTGCAGTTACATTATTTAATTTGTTTTTATTAGAAAAATCAATGACAGATGTAGTTTCATTGTTACGTCAAAAAGTAACGAAAGTAGCAGAGAAAATAGAAGAGTCGTATGAAAAACATGCATATCGTTTTTCTAAATATAATCCATTTATACCACCTAATCTCAAAGTAAATGTATTAACTTATGAAGAGCTTATCACATATGCAATTGAGCAACATGGACGAGAAAAAATAAATCATATTCAATCTAATATTATAAAAAATAGAGGAGATAAAGATGATCGTGCGGTAACCATTGATTTAGTAGATAAATTAGCGATTTTATGTAAAGAAAAGGCACCGATGATTGTACTTTTCTTCGCTCCGCCGTACTATCCAGCTGTGAGTTCACGCAACAATCCTTTAATAAAAGAGGTAGTTGTAGAAATGGAAAAGTATGCACACTACAATCATAAAATTACATTTGAAAACCAAAATTATTTTGGGGGGATTTCAGATTTAAGTTATGTAGGCTTGCAGTATCCACTGGATTCAATGAGTTCGCTTGTAGACAATATGCCATTATGGGATAAAGGTTATTCAATTCCGCTTCAGGAATTAGAAGAGTTTGATGTTCCAGTATTAAATATGGGGCCGGTAGGAAAAGATGCACATCAATGGACAGAACGTCTAGATGTAAACTACGCATTTGAAACGCTATTAGATATGTTACCGAAGTGCATTGAAAAATTATTAGTTTCTAATAAAATTACACAATCATAGTAGGGAATAGGTAAGGGATAAAACAGAACCTGTAAAGAAGATTTGAATGAAATTATTTTAATATAATTAAAACTGAAACGGCCAAACTCAATTATATATGAGTTTGGCCGTTTATCATGTAGTGAATTTCTAATTAAATTCATATGAATTCATAGCTAACGCGATCTCTTTTACAGTTTTACTTTTTAGTTTGACCAGATAGTTCAACAGACTTTTGCGTACAACGCTGCATAGCTGAAATAATCGCTGTTCTCAGTCCTTTTTCCTCCAATGTTGCTACAGCTTCTATTGTCGTTCCGCCAGGAGAACAAACCATATCTTTCAATTCACCTGGATGTATTCCTGTTTCTAGTACCATTTTTGCAGAGCCTAACACAGCTTGAGCAGCGAATTTATATGCTTGATTTCTTGGCATACCATCTAGTACAGCAGCATCTGCCATCGCTTCTATAATCATATATACATAAGCTGGTGAAGAACCACTTACAGATGTTACAACATCCATTAATTTTTCACTTACGATCTCTGTTTGACCAAAACTATTGAAAATGTTTAGTACATCTTCTAAATCTTTTTCTGTCACCATTTCATTCGGGCATAATGCAGACATTCCTTCTCCAACAAGAGCAGGAGTATTAGGCATTACCCTTACAACCTTTACTTTTTTATTAAAGGCATTTTCAGTACTTTCAATACTTTTCCCAGCAGCGATCGTAACGATGATAGCATCGTTTTTGATTATTTCTTTTATTTCATTAATTATTGACGCGTATAGGTCTGGTTTGATTGATAAAATTAAAATATCAGCATTTTTAGCTACTTCATTGTTGTCGGTAGTTGTAGTTAGCCCATATTTTTCACTAGCATTTTTTAAATTAGCAGTGTTTAAATCTGAACAAATAATTTGATTTGAAGACACTATATTTTTGTTTATCATTCCGCCAATCATAGCCATTCCCATATTTCCGCAACCGATGAATCCAATTTGTTTATCCATAATAACTCAATCTTGCTCCTTTTATAATCAATTATATCGGTTTGATATTATTTTCTTAGAATAAGAATAACATCCCTGTGCAATATAAAGAAACATTCTAAGAGAATATATTCCTTTTTGCAACACTAAAAGATAAAAATTAATTATATTCGACATTATGTAAATATATACACTATAATGTAAGGTTTTATGTTTATGAATATGAGTTAAACTTATATCATTTTGTATTTTCATTCAGTAGGGCGATAATTTCATACAAATAACTTGCGGCTCTATTTATTTTTAAAAATACCTCTTGACACCGAATCGAACTATATCGCATAATATAAAAAAATTAGATTGAAAATCGTTGAAGGGAATTAGTACATATGTCTTCTTGCGAAAGAGAGTGGAATTCACCGGCTGAAAGATTCCTCGTATAGAATATATCGAACCTATCCCTGAGTCTTAAATGAAAGTTTAGGCGTTCGCCTGCGTTATAGGCACCAAGTGGATATCTATGTATATCAATTAAGGTGGTACCGCGGAACAATGACCGTTTCGTCCTTTTTATTTTATTAAGGGCGAAGCGGTCATTTTTATTTTGCTCTTAAATACCTCATTGCAGCATTGATGAGAATAGATATAGTTACAAAGTGAATGAAGTGTAATTTATAAAAAACTTTGATTTTAGACTTGGGGGATAAAAAAGTGAAAAAACAACGAGTTGTTGTAAAGATTGGGAGTAGTTCCTTGGCAGATAGTCACGGAGGCATCTCTACAGAACAGCTTTCAGATCACGTTGCCGCATTGGCTCGGTTGAAAGAAGATGGGCACGAGGTTGTGTTAATTACATCTGGAGCCGTCGCTGCAGGTTTTTCAGCGCTAGGATATCCTAGCAGACCTGTAACGATTAAAGGGAAACAGGCTGCAGCAGCTGTCGGACAAAGTTTGTTAATGCAGGCGTACACGGAGGAATTCCGTAAATATGGCATCGTTACTGCGCAACTTTTGCTGACGAGGAGTGATTTTTCTAGAAAAGAACAATATAGTAATGCTTACGCTACGTTAGGAGAATTATTAAACCGCTCCGCTCTTCCAATTATTAATGAAAATGATTCCATCTCTTTAGAGGAGCTGACGTTCGGTGATAATGATATGCTGTCAGCTTTAGTAAGCGGACTTGTTTCGGCGGATATGCTTATGATCTTTACGGATGTGAACGGGTTATATGACAAAAATCCTCAGAAAAATGCGGATGCAAAAAAATATTATTTTCTTCCTGAAGTTACGGAAGAAATTTCTTCTCTTGCAGGAGATGCTGGCTCAAAACTTGGGACTGGCGGTATGAAATCAAAAATCGACGCTGCAAAGACAGCGCTCTCTCTTGGTGTGAGTGTATTTATCGGAACAGGACGTGGACAGGAAAAGTTTGTAGATGTTTTGAAGGGTAAGGGTGATGGAACGTATGTTGGTAATGCTCCTCAAAAAGAAATGAAGATGAACAAGCAATGGATTGCCTTACATTCGCTTGTTAGCGGACAAATTGAAGTAGATGCTGGGGCAGCTACTGCCATCATTCAGCATGGTAAGAGTTTACTTCCAGCTGGTGTTACGAATGTATCAGGATTTTTCCAAGTGGGTGAAGTTGTAGAGGTTGTAACGCAACAAGGGCGCGTAATAGGAAAAGGACAATGCACATATAGTGCAGAGGAACTAATAGATGTAAAAGGTATGCAAAGCCAAGATATTCAAGTAAGAGGCGAGAGACATAGTTATGAAGTCATCCATAGGGATCATTGGGTTTCACTTTAAAAAGGAGGAAATAAAAATGAATGAAGTGTTGGCAAAGGGGATAAAAGCAAAAGAGGTTGCTAGAGAGCTTGTGCTTAAATCTACAGAGCAAAAAAACGAAGCACTTTCCGCAATAGCTGATCAGTTAATATTAGAAACAGCTTATATTTTAGAAGAAAACAAGAGGGATATTGAAGAAGGTAAGGCAAAAGGATTTTCTGATTCACTCCTTGATCGTCTTCTGCTAACTGAAAATCGTATTATTGATATGACAGAGGGGATTAAGCAGCTAATTGAATTACGTGATCCTGTAGGAGAATGTGTAAGTGCATGGGAAAGGCCAAATGGACTATCTATTCAGGAGATACGCGTACCACTTGGTGTTGTCGGGATGATTTATGAGGCAAGACCGAATGTAACTGTTGATGCTGCTACAATTTGTTTAAAAACAGGAAACGCAGTAATACTACGTGGTAGTTCTTCTGCTATCCATTCTAACAAAGCCATCGTTAGCGTTATTCACCGGGCACTTAAGCAAACTAGCTTGCCTTCAGAAAGTGTACAGCTCATAGAAGATACAACGAGAGATAGTGCAAAACAGTTGTTTACATTGAACGAGTACTTGGATGTTCTTATACCAAGAGGCGGTAAACAATTAATTGATACAGTAGTGAGAGAAGCGTCTGTTCCAGTACTTGAAACAGGTGCGGGAAATTGTCATATATTCATTGATGAAACAGCAGATAAACAAATGGCGTTTAATATTATTATAAATGCAAAAACACAGCGTCCATCTGTATGTAATGCAATTGAGACGATTGTACTTCATGAGAATTGGGCAGAGCAATATGGTAGCGAGTTGTTTTCTTCCTTGAAGGAAAGAGGAGTGGAGCTACGTGGTGATAATAAAGCAGTGGCGATTGATTCTTCTATCTTACTTGCGACAGAAGAAGACTGGGAAACTGAGTTTTTATCTCTCACACTAGCAGTGAAAGTGGTTTCCACTGTTGAAGAAGCGATTCATCATATAAATACGTATGGATCTATGCATTCTGAAGCAATTATTACTGAAAACGAGGAAAACGTCAGCAAGTTTTTTACTTCTGTAGATGCCGCGGCACTTTATCATAATGCATCGACTCGTTTTACAGATGGATCCGAATTTGGATTCGGAGCGGAAATTGGTATCAGTACACAAAAGTTACACGTAAGAGGACCAATGGGGCTTCCAGCATTAACTTCTACAAAATATGTGATTCGTGGAAATGGACAAATTCGAAAATAATAATAAAAGACACTCAATTGGCTTGGGTGTCTTTTATTATTAAAATTAATTACCATACAAATAGCCCAACGAGCATAGCACTTAATAAAGAAACAGCCATCCCGCTAACAAGAAGCTTCCAAACATTTTTACCGATGACTGATGATTTTTCTCCGCCAAATAATGAATTGTAAGTTCCGTAAATCATACCTACTGTACTAAAGTTAGCAAAAGAAGCTAGAAATGTCGTTGCAACCGCAACCGTATGCGGTTGTAGCGACTTTAAGTTTGATTTTAAATCCATCATTGCAACAAATTCATTCGTCGTTATTTTGATCCCCATTAATTCAGCTACATACATAGCATCACTGCCTGATAAACCGAGTAAAAATGCAAAAGGACTAAAGATAATGGAGAAGATTTTTTGAATTGTTAACCCCGTTACAAAAAATCCTAAAATCCCATTTAAACATGCTGTTAAAGCTACATAACCAATTACCATAGCTAAAATAACGATAACCATATTCATCCCAACTAACATACTGTTTGAAATAGTAGAAAAGAAATCCTTTTTTTCATGTTTTGAAGGTGTGTAAACAACGTCTTCTTCTTTCGAAACTTCCACAGGATTTAATACATTGGCTAAAATTAATGCGTTAATACAGTTTAATGGGATTGCGCTGAAAATATATGTTGCTGGAACCATTGATAAATAAGCACCAAGAATGGATCCGCTAACGCTACTCATACTCATAATTCCAAAAGTTAATAATCGATTTTCTTTTAAAACAGATAATTGATCACGAACAACCGCAAGTGCTTCGGTGTTTCCTAAAAACATCATTTGAATCGAAAAGAAACTTTCTAACTTTGGTAAACGAGAAATCTTTGAAATAACTGCACCTACTTTATCAATAATCCAAGTTAAGATTCCGAAATAAGAAAGAATATCGAAAAAAGTAATAACAAAAATGATAGGAAGTAACGCACTAAAGAAGAAATCAATGTGCTGACTTTCCATAGCTGAAGGAAATGCAAATCGAATACCTTCATTCGCACATGATAGTAGCCAACTGAAAAATGACGCAATTTTATTAATGATAATACTGCCGAGCTTTGTGCCTAACATAAACCACGTAATAAAAAGCTCCAATAGGATGAGAATTACAATTGGTCTCCATTTTATATGTTTTTTATTAGGCGAACATAAGAAAATGATTAATATGACAACGAAAATCCCTAACATATTCAATATGAAATACATGTCAACAACTCCTTGAGAGTTATTATTTGTATATAAAAAAGCATCTATTCTTCCAAATTTGGATTATGATTAGAAGTTATGAAGCATGTAAGTTATGTTAGGAATCAATGTATTTTAATTTGCTTTATTTTGAGCAATCGCAGTAATTATCGAACAATTAGCTGTTTTCAATTGTTTTGTTGGATATTAAACGTATGCGATTTTAAACATCGTTTATTCCGGATTAACGGGCAGTAAGATTTTTACCTCAAAATTCAAGGAAAGCAAAGAAGTGAGGTGGGGGTGGGCTGCCCGCAAAATCCCGATTGGTAAGAGCTGATTAAAATTTCACTTTATAAATAAGAACGGTGAGTTGGCCATGAACCTTGAAGTTTCCGAAGCTGTATAATTTGTCCTGTATGATAAGCATCATGCAAAAGGATATTCATATATTGTTGCCAAACTGGTAGAGAAGGACTTAGTTGATCTAGTTCTGCTTCTTGAAGGGCGGTTAATGAAGATTGTAAGGCATCATGTACTTGAAGCGTTCGCTTTACGGTTTGCTGCCAAGCGGCATCATCATTAGGTCCACCTTGTGGATAAACGTCTCATCATTATTTTGTGGAGCAACAAATGTGTCGTCTTCATGTAAGCGGGAAAGTAGGCGTTCTTTAAAGATTAATAAATGGTTCACATTTTCCCAAATCGTATTACTGGCAGCACCTTCTGGTTGCCAACATGCTTGTTCAACCGTAAGATTCTTTAACGCTTCTGATATTGGTGGGTACCATTCTTCTTCGTAAAAAACTTGTTGGACTCCATTTTGCAACATTTCTTTTCTTCCCATTCGTATAGCCTCCTGTTCATTTTTCTTAATAAAACCAATTCTCTTTTCTCTTCAATAAACCTTTTCTATAGTTGCACAAGAGGGTGAAAGACAACTTATAACAGAGCCATTAAAAAACTTCTTTTTAATATGATACTTAATAATCAAGGCTTTAATTGAGTCAGAATGAAAAAGAGTATAAACCTTTCTCTATTTGCTCATGGATTAGAGTTTTTTGAAGTCGCAAAATAATTCTAAAAATATAGAAGGTTAAATTCGATAAAAATAGAATTTGATATATAGCAAACAAGGAGGGGATAAAAATGGAGGTCTATCACATAACGAGTAGAAAGAGGGAAACTTATAACGTTCAAGTGAAATATTCGATACTTTTCGAATGTGCGCTTGGCATTGCAGCAATTACTCATAAGAGGTTAATTGATACACTTGAAAAGAGTCAAAATGAATGGGAAGAAATTAAGAAATCATTAACAGAAGAAATGAGAGAGCACTTACAATTTGTCGAAGAAAATAATACGTGGAAAGCATTGCTTCAGTTGTTGTATGAAGAAGACATACAGGATGTATCACAGTTTCATGTTAAAATCGATTCACTTTCAGAAGAAGATTTGAAGTATATATGTTTACCGTTTTTAGGGGAGAAATATGAGAAAAAAAGACGTTTAGCCGCAAGTAGAGATGGAACTGCAATACATGAACTAAAGGAATTAACACATGATCATCAGTTTTTCTCTACGTACATTCGCTTTATATGTGATGTAGATGTACAAGTGCTGAAATCTCATTTAATTGCTGTAATGACAGGTTGGTATGAGAGTGTAATTAAGAGTGAGGAAGAAGAAATACTTTCTATATTAAAACGAGATTATGAAGCAAAAAATGAAATGAATAAAAAGATGAAGCCGGAAGAGTTTGTCGAGTGGGCGACTGGTGGCGTGAACTATATGCCAGAGCCAAGTGTTCATCACGTACTTCTTATTCCGCAAATGACGTACAGACCGTGGAATATTGAAGCAGATATTGATGATACGAAAGTATTTCATTATCCAGTTGCGAATGAAAGCATTCATCCTGAAGATCCGTATGAACCGAATTATTTTTTAGTTCAAAAACATAAGGCTCTTGGGGATGAGGCGAGATTGCGAATTGTAAAAATGTTGTTTGAAAAAGAACGTACATTACAGGAAATAACGGAAAGATTGCAGCTTGGTAAATCGACAGTACACCATCATTTGAAATTGTTACGTGCAGCGAAGTTAGTTGATATACATGATGGAAAGTATGTATTAAGGAAGAAAGCAGTGCAGTCGTTAGCGAAAGAATTAGAAGCGTTTTTGAGTAGATAATATGCAACAAGAATGTACATAAAGGGAGGAATTTAAGAGAAAAGTTGGTGAGCTATAATGAAGAGTGTATTGAAAAATCGTTCGTTCTTTTTTATGTGGATTGGTAATGCAATCTCTGAATTAGGAGGGGCTTTCGGAACGTTATGTAATTCAATTCTAGTATATGAGTTAACAGGATCAGAAATGGCTTTAAGTAGTATGTGGTTATTATATTTCATCCCATCACTCATATTGCAATTAATAAGTGGCCCATTTATTGATAAATGGAGCCGGAAGTGGATTATGATATTTTCACAATGGATACGAGCGTCCGTATTTTTATTACCTTTGGTGATGCTAGTTTCGGGTAGTATAGAAGTTTGGCACATTTATGTTGTTCAAATTGTAGTGGGACTTATTACACCACTTTATACACCTGCAAGTCAAGCAATTACACCGAGCATTGTAGGGAAAGAACAACTTCAAGATGCAAATGCGTACATTGATGGAATGACTCGCCTTATGATGTTTCTTGCGCCAGTATTAGGCGGAGTAGTCATTCATTTGATTGGAACAGAACTTACATTATCTTTCGTATGCATATGTTTATTTGTTAGTGGCACTTTCTTATTTTATATAAAAGAAAATAGAACGTCGCAACCTATTCGGAAAACGTGGCTAGAACAGTTTTTTCACGGTTTTACATATTTTTTCACAAAACCAATCATCGTTTGGCTCGGTATATTTCTTACTTTCGTGCAGTTTGGAGTAGGGGTAACGATGGTCACAAATCTTCCTTATATAAAAGACGAGCTGTCAGCGGGATATGCAGAGTACGGTTATTTCATGGCAGGTTTTCCACTTGGCTACGTAATTGGCTCAGTATTAGTCGGAAAAGTAACATATAAAAGCCGGCGTATACTTATGCTTGGAGGATTGTTTATAGGGGGACTCACATACATTTCATTAGGATTCAATCATAGTATTATCATTGCAATAATAATTGAAGTAATAGCAGGGATTTGTATTGCATTTTTCAATGTTCATAACACAACAATATGCCAACAAATCGTCCCAAATAATATGATAGGACAAGTATTTTCAGTGCGTTTATTTTTTATACGATCCGCTATGCCATTAGGTGTGTTAGTAGGGGGAATATTGAGTGAAATGTGGGGAGTAAGAGCGCTATATGTAATTATCGGTGCAGTTATATGTGTTACATCTTTAATAGGGATGTTACTTCCATATTTCAAATTTTTAGATGAGGCGATAGAAAAGAAATCAGCATAATTCAAAAAATTAAAACTTTACAATTGAAAATAATTATCATAATCAATTATAATAGAAGAATACTAGTATTCGTATAACAAAGAGGGAGTGGAATATATGTTTATCGAAACGAAAACATTTACAGTAAAAGAAGGTACATCAAATATAGTTGTAGAACGTTTTACTGGAGAAGGTATTATTGAAAAATTTGAAGGCTTCATCGATTTAAGTGTTCTCGTGAAAAAAGTAAGACGCGGCGACGAAGAAGTTGTCGTAATGATTCGCTGGGAATCGGAAGAAGCATGGAAAAACTGGGAAACAAGTGAAGAACACTTAGCTGGACATAGAGCGGGCCGTGGTAAACCAAAACCAGATCATATTATTAATGTGGATCATGCGGTTTATTATGTGAAATCATCGAAATCGGCTTATCAACAGTTGTAATATATAAGTAGAGGATACATGTTGTAGGTGCTAACATGTATCCTCTTTTTGTAGTAATGGGGGATGGAAATGATGGAGAGTTTTTCATTCATTACAAATGAAAAACATAAAAAATTGGTACAAACAATTTTAAATGAATATTTATTTAGAGATAAAGTAAATGGATTCATGCTAATTGGATCTGTTGCAAGAGGCGATGCATATCCTGAATCTGATTTAGACTTCTATATTCTTTTAGAAGACGGACAAAAGAAGAAATTTCATTCTGAAATGAGAGAAGATATTTTAGTTGAATATAAGGGTGCAGATTTTAATCAAATTCAAGTAAACTTTAAAAACAATCCGATGGAACTATACTCATTTCTAGAAGGGAAAATTTTGTTTGATAAAAGCGGTGAGTTAAAAAAGTTAAAGGAAATAGCTACATATGAATTTGAAAACTATCGTGTTTCAAGCGACAAAATGAAGGGCATTTCTCATTGGTTGCATAGTTCGCTTATTAAAATTCAATCTGCTTTAAAAGCAAATGATGAGTTAAAAGCTTCATACTTAGTTCATACGTCAACTTGGACATTGTTAGAAGGGATATGGGCTATTAATAATAAGCCAGTACCGCCAGCGGGATCTGCTTTAAGGTATATTCAAACGTTGCCGAATAAGCCAATTCATTTAGATGAGTTACTTAATAAGCTATTTTTAGGTGATACAACAGAGCGCATCCCTTCAGCAATTTTCCTGGTTGAGTGGGTTCTACACAATCTGGAAAATAAATAATGAGACTATTTTATATAGGTACATTAATATTTCACGTCGAACAGTTTATATAATTGCAGTCATAAAAAACGTTCTAGGCTATGGAGAAAAGTATTAGACTTATAAAGCATAGTCTTAGATGGAACGCTTGAATATCTTGCCTTACATATTTAAGGGTTATGAAAATGAGTCTATATCCCTTCTTTTTAAAAGGAGATGAGTACATGAAGCTGAATCATTTAAATTTATGTGTTGATGACTTATCAGAAGCGAGACATTTCTTTGAAACATTTTTTGATTTTCAATTTTTAGAGCAAAAGGGAAAGGCATTATTAGTAATGAGTGATGAGAGTGGATTTATACTGGTGCTAAGCGACCCCAAAGCATTTAAGGGGAATAAGGAAGTGATGTATCCTGAAGCTTTTCATATTGGTTTTTTAGTGGATACTTCAAATGAAGTTGATCAAGCGTATAATCGTTTAGTAGCAGGCGGCATTGAAATAGATAAGGAACCTTATTCGATGCGAGGTAGTAGTTATGGTTTTTATTTTACAGTATTTAATGGCTTATTAATTGAAGTGTCTTGTCTTGATTATAGAGAAGGTAAGAAAGTTTCAAAGCTTAATAGCGATCAACAAGAGTAATCATTTGAAGGTGTATAAAATTTAAGTATGTATCATATTAGAAGACGGATTATGAAAGTTTCACTGTAAAGTAAAAAAGACAGACTAATAAATAGTCTGTCTTTTCACATTAATTCTTCACATCATCATAAAGTTCAAGTGCCTCTTTCACATTCAATCCATTTTTCACAATGCCATGTATTGCTTGGATCATCGCAGCTGGGTGCTCGGATTGCCATATGTTTCGGCCCATGTCTACTCCAATTGCTCCTTCTTGCAATGCATTGTACGTAATGTTTAATGCGTCTTCAATTGAATCTAGTTTTGGGCCGCCCGCGATGACGACTGGGGCAGGGCATGTGCTCGTTATTTTTTCGAATCCTTCGCAGTAATACGTTTTAATAATATCAGCACCCATTTCAACACATACGCGGGAAGCAAGTGCTAGAAAGCGAGCTTCACGTTTTTGTAATTCCTTTGCGACTGCGGTAATGCCGAGTACTGGTAGGCCGTAATCATGAGCTTCAGAAACTACATTTGCGAGATTTGTAACAGTTTGTGTTTCATAGTCTGATCCGACAAAAACAGAAACGCCAACGCCAATTGCGTTTTGCTTCACTGCTTCTTTTACAGGTGTAACAATTGTTTCATTCGCTAAATCTTTACCGACGACAGTAGCGCCACCAGATACACGCATAACCATCGGTGTGCTGCAGTTTTCAGGAATGCAGGAACTAAGTACACCGCGTGTTAAAAAGAGGGAGTCTGTATACGGAAGTAAGTTTTTAACTGTTTCAAGTGGTTGTTCTAGCCCGTGAATTGGCCCTAAAAAGTAGCCGTGATCTATTGCTAACATAACCGCTCTACCATCAGGTAAAATTGTATTTAATCGATTTTTAAATCCCCAAGTCATTCAAAATCACTCCTTCGTTAATGTTGGATTTTCCGTTTGTACCGTATCTTTATTTGGTAAATGTGGTGACTTTATAAAAACAGCTTTAAAAGGTTTGTCAGAATGGTTAATCAGATAGTGAGATTCATGAGGGCGAACTTGCAGGACATCACCTTGTTTAATCGGAACTCTTTCGTTATTTACATAGAAGTCTATTTCACCTTCTAATGCATAAAAGACCTCTTCGCACGTCGTATGATAATGGTTTTGAAACTCCTGGCCCGGTTGAATGACAACAAGGCCAAGATCAATATTTGGCCCTTGTATTAAATATTTCGGCCCGTTATCACCGAAGCGATAGGAGAAGTCATTTTCATTCGCTTTTAACATACAGTTCACTCCTTTATGTAATGTGTTACAGTGCACCAGGCGCAATCCACATATGTGAGGTGAGCCCTTTATCAGCTAAAGCGAGCTGACTGTCATATACAGTTTTCCATGTTTCATAGAACTCTTTATATAGTTCGTGATTTTCAGTAACTGGTTCGAATGTTTGCTCCCACTGTACAAACTCTTCGGCAGTTTCTTCCATAGATGAATATATGCCAGCACCAACTCCAGCAGCAATCGCAGTTCCTAAAGCAGCTGCTTCTTTCACAACAGGTACTTTTACAGGAATACCGAGTACGTCTGATAGAATTTGTGGCCATAGTTTTCCTTTAGCGGCACCGCCAGCAAAAATAACTTCAGAAGGGAATGTGCCAGTTAGATTTTTTATTAATTTTAAGTTTCCAAGTGTAATGAAGGCTGCATTTTCTTCAATAGCACGAAACAGTTCTTTTTTTCCGCATTTGTCAGCGTCTAAACTTAAATTTAAGAATGAAGGTGCGGCATGACGCCAAGAAATGTAGTTCATAACGTTTGAAAAAGTAGGGATAATGCCATGTGAACCGACAGGTACGTCTTTCGCTTGTTCTTCTAGTAATTCATAAGCATCTACACCAAGTTTATCAGCAAGTTTCTTTTCTTCTTGGCAAAAAGCGTCTCGAAACCAGCGCATAACGAGACCTGGGAAAAAGGCGATTGTTTCATATTGCCATAGGTTCGGAACGACGTGACAATTTACTCGAATCGCAGCATGTGGATCTGTTATTGGCTCAGTAACATTCACTTCTTGTTGCCAAAAGCTACCCCCGCATATTAACGTTTGATTTGGTTTCACGATTCCTGTTCCGAGCGATGCCATTTGAGCATCTCCACCCCCGGCGACGACAGGAATCCCTTCACGTAATCCAGTTAATGCTGCACACTCTTTTGTAACGTTGCCAATTACTGTACCAGCTTCATTTACTGTTGGTGAAAATGGCAAAGATAGACCGCACTCCTTAGCGACATCGTTATCCCACACTCTATTTTGTAAGTCAAAAATACCTGACGTGCATCCGTTTGAGGGATCAATTTGTAGTACGCCGCTTAGTTTATATAAAATCCAATCGTTTAACATTGTAAAAGAGTAAATATTATTATAGACGTCGGGTTCATGTTTTTTTATCCAGAGTAGGCGTGGTAAAGCACCTAATGAAAAAGTTTGACCAGACTTTGTATATAAATCTTTTTCAAGATGTGACCGAATTTCTTTTAATTCACTAACTTCGACGGATGCGCGCCCATCAACATTTGCACACGCCCATATTTCTTGCCCATCTTGATCATATAAAACAAATCCTTCTCGCATACTTGTAGCGCTAATAGCAAGAATAGAAGAGGCAGGAGTGTTGCTTTTTTGAAGCACCTCTTTCGTACATTCTTGTACTAGCTTCCAATTTTCTACTACATCAAAGTTCATAGAGCCTGGATAACGAAGGTCAGATTTGTGAATCCATTCTTTTTGACTTACTGCAATTTGATTACCATGTAAATCAAAAAGAACTGCTCGAATGCTCCCTGTACCAGCATCGAAAGCTAATAAATGGGACATTAACAATCACCATCCTTTCGTAATAAGGAGAGGGCAGTTTCCTCATCGGTAATTAATGAATGAATAAACTTTCCTTTTAAGGCACCATAAATTGCATCTATCTTTTCAGTACCTCCAGCAACACCGACGACATGCTTCATATTGCGCAAAATAGAGAGGGGCGTGCCAATTAGACGATTGTGATGCGAGAGTTCTAATAAATCGCCATTTGTATTATAAAACTGTCCTAAAATATCGCCAGCACCGTTTTGACTACGAATATATGTCATCTCACGTAGTGTTAATTTTTCTTCTTTTACAATCGTAGCGTCTTGAGATAATCCCCCAATACCGACAACAGCCGTATGAGCAAGTGAAGCGACTTGAAGCATATCTTTTACACTCGGTTCTGATAGAATACTTTGTGCCATTTCGGTTGTAGACGCTAGAAACGGCGTAGGGATAATGTGAAGCTCGCCTTGCATGTAGTGTAAATAGTTTTGTTTTCTCGGGAGATAGTGATTTACCCCGCCTGTGAGCGTTACGATTGAAAGGTTGATAGAACTTTCAAAATGAATGTTTTCTAGCATTTTGCTAATTGTTTCTCCCCAGCCAATACCGAGTAAATCGCCTTGCTGGAGATGAGTTTCTAAATATTGTGCAGCAGCTTTTCCGAGAGAAGCGTGATAATTGTTTACTGGGGTAGGGATAATAAAAGCATCTTTTAAGTGGAATTTTTTCATTAGGTCACGCTCAATACTTAAACAGTGCAAACCAGTCCCTTTTACGTGAAATGTAACGATACCTTCACTCCGCGCTTTATCTAATAACCGGACGACTTTATTTCTTGAAATATGAAGAAGTGACGCGATCTCCTGTTGTGTTAATTGGTCTTTATAATAGTACCAAGCTACTTTAGTTAATAAATTTTCTTCAAAGTTCAGCTGAGTCATACTCTTCATCCCTTTCAACAATTGACCACAGCTTAAACATATGTACCATATATTTTGTTTATTCCAGTTGAAACGATTAATAGTACGTAGAAAAAAGTGTTCTAGATATAAAAAAAGGAATATACAATGCTACAAAACAAGTAGAACAAATAATCATTTTCTCAAAAAATGTTCTGGATAAAGGCAGGTGACATCATGTGGAGAACGTACCTTTATTACAAGTAAAGAAAATGAGTAAGGCGTTTTTAAATCAACTTGTATTAAAAGAAGTGAACTTACAAGTAGAGCGCGGAGATATATACGCTTTAGTGGGGGGAAATGGCGCCGGGAAATCAACATTAATGAAAATATTAACGGGGTTATATTCGTATGATGATGGAGAGATGTATGTAAAAGGAAGGAAGCAACAGTTTTCAAATCCATCAGAAGCACACCGAAAAGGTATTTATTTAATACCGCAAGAACCACTCATTTTTCCGCATATGACTATTGAAGAAAATATATGTATCGGGTTAAAAGAAAAGAAAAAGAAACTAAAAGTACAGATTCAGCAATTGATTAGCAGCTTAGGATGGGATATTGACCTTAATAAACTAGGAGGAACATTATCGATTGCGCAACAACAGTTAGTAGAAATCGTTAGAGGATTAATAAGAGAAGCTGAGATTCTTATTCTAGATGAGCCAACATCGACATTAACAACACACGAAATTAAGAGTCTTTTTGTGTTGATGAAAAGTTTACAAGAAAAAGGAATTGGGATGATTTATATTACGCATCGTTTTCCAGAAATCTTTGAAATTGCCAACAAAGTAGCAATACTACGTGATGGAATGGTTGTAAGCCAAGGTGATGTATGTGACTATACATATGACATGCTGATGGAGGGACTATTGCCAAAAGGATATAAACAGAAAGAGAAAATAGAAGTAGTTCAAGAGACAGTAAAGACGAAAAAAATATTAGAAGTGGTTGATATAAATGGTCACGCATTCGAAAATATATCATTCACTGTACATGCGGGTGAGGTTGTAGGTGTTGCTGGCATTATAGGATCTGGCAGAACGGAATTAGCAGAAGCGATATTTGGATTGAAAACTATAAAATCAGGGTCTATCTTATTGGGTGGAAAATCAATTGATACGTGTTCTTTGCATAAAAGGCTAGACGAAGGACTAGTTTATGTGCCAGAGGATAGGGCGAGGAATGGAATTTTCTCAATTGCTTCTGTTAAAGAAAATATTGCAGCAGCAAGTTTATATCAAAATAATCGCTTTTTTATAAATAAAGAAAAAGAAAGCGCTTTAGTTAATTCGTTTATAGAACAGTTCCGAATTGTTGTACAGGATATGAATAAAGAACTGGCATCTTTATCAGGGGGTAATCAGCAGAAGGTCGTGCTTGCGAAGTATCTTGCATGTAATCCTAAAATTATTATTCTTGATGAGCCGACTCGCGGAATTGATGCGAAAGCAAGGCTTGAAGTGTATGAGACGATAAAAAAAATGAAAAGGGAAGGACTCGCAATTTTATTAATCTCTTCAGATGTTGAAGAAATTGTCCAATTAGTAAACCGTGTATATGTAATGAGAAATGGGCGATTTGTTTCTCATATGGAAAAAGAACAACTGAGTGTGAATGAAGTTACACGCCTTGCATACGGAGGTGTAGCGGAATGAAACATATGTTAAAAATGCATGAAACGTCTATCATACTGTTACTACTAATTTATATAGCTATTGTAGGAATGATAAACCCTAGTTTTATTCAATTTAACTCGTTATCTTTACTGATGAAATCAAGCGTTATTTTAGTCGTGCTAGCAATCGGTCAATCGTTCGTCTTATTTACGAAAAATATAGATGTATCAGTTGGTTCAAGCATGGGGTTAAGTGCAGCAGTTTGCGGAATGATGTTAACGAATGGGTATAGTGCATTCTTGTCGATATTTGTAGCTATTATACTTGGGGCCATTATTGGTTTCGTAAATGGTATTGGAGTTGCGAAGTTTCGGGTACCAGCCATTATTATGACATTAGGCATGTTAGGAATTATTAGAGGTACAATGTTAATTTTCACAGGCGGGAAGTGGATTGAAGATATTCCAAACGATTTTAAGCAGCTGTCATCTATCATCATTCTTGGTTTACCTATAACTGTATGGTTCGTTCTTATTATTTTACTACTACTATACTTCTTTTTAAGAAAAGTGCCATTGGGAAGATACTTTTATGCGGTAGGTGATAATGAAGATGGCGCGAGGCTTATTGGTATACCTGTAAATAAAGTGAAGATATATGCGTTTATGATTTCAGGCATAAGCGCTGCGCTCGCTGGTTGCATATTTGTTATGAATATCGGTTTCGTGCCAAATCAAACAGGTACAGGATTAGAATTACAAGTAATCGCAGCCGCTGTACTAGGAGGAATTCATTTAAAAGGAGGAACAGGATCTTTATTTGGAGCTGCATTAGGAGCGTTATTTTTAGAAACAATAAGTAGCTCACTCGTCTTTTTAAAAATACCAGCATTTTGGAATAATGCTATTTCAGGTTTTTTATTATTACTTATCATCATATTAGATAGTGTTATGAAAAAGTGGAAGGCAGAAAGGAGGATGAATCTATGAAGTATGTATATAGATGGGAAGGGGTTCTAATTGTATTACTTCTTGTAGAATTCATCCTTTTTAGTTTAATAAATAGTGATTTCTTAAATATTAGTAATCTCCTTTTTAGTACAAATGATTTCCTATTTATCGCAATTGCGGCGATACCAATGACTTTTGTTATAGTAACAGGAGGAATTGATGTATCGATCGGCTCAATAATGGGGCTCACTTCGATCTTAATCGGTGTACTTTGGATGAACGGAATACCTATTTTGTTTGCTGTTATAATCGCCCTAATAATTAGTTGTTTAGCAGGCGCTTTAAACGGACTGATTATAAAAATGACGGATGTAGAACCACTCGTCGTTACACTCGGAACGATGTTTTTATACGGGGGAATTGCCCTCGTCATTTCAGGAGGGGCAGGTGCTTCTGGGTATGAAGGAATAAGCGGTTTACCAGACGTATTTGTACAACTGGCAAATGGTAGTTTTATAGGAATACCGAATTTATTATGGCTACTGATCGTATTAACAGTTTTATGTACTGTATTATTTCATCGAACTATATACGGGCGCCATGTAAAATTAACAGGTGCGAACGAAAATGCAGCAAAATACACTGGGATTAAAACGAAAAAAGTAGTCATTATTGCTTACATACTTTCAGGGTTAGGAGGTGGATTAGGAGGCGCTTTCTTAACTGCCTACTTCGGTTCCGCACGTGCTGATATGGGAAGTGAAACAATTTTACCAATCATTACAGCAGTCGTCTTAGGCGGTACACTTATTACAGGCGGAAAAGGAAGCATTATTGGTACTTTACTGGCGAGTATTTTCATTGGGCTCATGCAGTATGGCTTGCAAATGACGGGTTTAACAAATGAACAATCCAATGTAGTAATAGGTATTATCCTTATTCTTTCAGTTATTATGAGACATTTCAAATTACATCAATTCTTAGCGGAGAAAAGAAAGAATTTGCATAAGGGGGAAATGTCATGAAGAGAAAACTGGGGATTGTATTGATTGTATGTATTTGTTTAATCGGTTTAATTGCGTGTTCTAGCCAAACAGCAGATAAGAAAAAGGTTGATGATGTGAAATTTGCATTTATTCCGAAATTAACAGGAGTTGGTTTCTTCACATCGGGTGGTGAAGGGGCAAAAGAGATGGGAGATAAGTTAGGCGTGCAAGTGAAGTATGATGGACCGTCTGAAGCGAGTGTTTCAGGGCAAGTTAAATATATAAACAATTTCATTAATCAAAACTATGATGCGATTATGGTTTCATCTACGTCAGTGGATGGGTTATCGCAATCACTGCAACGTGCTAAGAAAAAAGGGATGACGGTGTTAACATGGGATTCTGATGTGAATCCGAAAGATCGTTCTTTTTATATCAGCCAAGGAACACCAGACCAACTTGCTAATTTATTAATAGAAATGACTTCAAAGCAAATTGGAGATAAAGGAAAAGTAGCCTTCTTTTATTCTAGCCCGACAGTAACGGATCAAAACCAATGGGTAACGAAAGCGAAAGAAATTATTAAAAAGAAATATCCGAACTGGGAAATTGTAACGACGCAGTACGGTGAAAATAATGCGCAAAAGTCTTTGTCAGTAGGAGAGAATATTTTAAAAACGTATCCTGATATTAATGCAGTCATTTGTCCAGATGCAACGGCACTTCCGGCAATGGCACAAGCAGCTGAAAATTTAAAAATGGATAAAAAGGTTGTCGTAACTGGCTTCTCTACACCAAACGTTATGCGTGATTACGTAAAACGAGGAACAGTAGCACAATTTGGTTTATGGGATGTAAAACAACAAGGTGCTCTCGCAACGTATGTAGCAAATGAAATTGTTGTAAAAGGGAAGAAGTTAAAAGTAGGGGATAGCTTCGAAGTAAAAGGAATTGGAAAAGTGAAGGTAGAGCCAAACTCCATTCAAGGATATGATTATGAGGCAGAAGGGAATGGAATTATCGTATTACCAGAACGAGTTGTATTTACGAAAGATAATATTGATAAGTATAATTTTTAGTAGACAAAAAAACGTCCGAATATATCGGACGTTTTTTTATTTCTTCATTAATTATGAACAGTTTCTTTTTCGTTTAATCCAAGTGTACGACCAGTAGAAGTGTGAAGATCTTGGAACAATCTTGGATTTTCAGTTAGTGAAATGCCATATGAAGGAATCATTTCTTTTATTTTTTCTTCCCATTCTACCATGCGGCTTGGGAAACATTTTTCTAATACTTCAAGCATGACGTGAACAGCAGTAGAAGCACCTGGTGATGCGCCTAGTAATGCGGCGATTGAGCCGTCAGCTGCACTTACTACTTCTGTACCAAATTGAAGTGTCCCTTTACCACCAGCATCAGTATCTTTAATTACTTGTACACGTTGCCCAGCAACTACAATATCCCAATCTTCACTTTTCGCGTTCGGAATGAATTCGCGTAATTCTTCCATACGTTTTTCATGTGATAACATAACTTGCTGAATTAAGTATTTTGTAAGTCCCATTTCTTTTACACCAGCGGCTAACATCGTTAAGACGTTATTCGGTTTTACAGAACCGATTAAGTCAAGATTTGAACCTGTTTTTAAGAATTTAGGTGAGAAGCCTGCGAATGGTCCAAACAGTAAAGCTTTTTTATTGTCTATATATCTCGTATCTAGATGAGGTACAGACATTGGCGGAGCACCAACCTTAGCTTTACCGTACACTTTCGCATGATGTTGCTCTACAACTTTTTGGTTTTTACATACCATAAATAGTCCACTTACCGGGAATCCACCGATATGTTTTGATTCAGGGATACCAGTCTTTTGAAGTAGAGGTAGGCTACCGCCACCGCCGCCAATAAAGACGAATTTAGCAGTATGATGCTCAATTTTACCACTATTCATATCGTGTACTTTTACTTCCCACAAACCATTTTTCGTGCGCTTAATATTTTCGACACTATGCTTGTAGTTTAGCTCGACATTTTTTGTTTTTAAGTAATCAAATAACATACGTGTTAATGCACCGAAGTTAACATCTGTTCCAGAGTCAATCTTCGTTGCCGCCATCGGTTCATTAGATGTGCGGCCTTCCATAATGAGTGGAAGCCATTTTTTTAATGTTTCAGGAGCATCAGAAAATTCCATTCCTTGAAACAGTGGATTTTTTGAAAGCGCTTCAAAACGTTTTTTTAGAAACTCAACATTTTTTTCCCCTTGTACTAAACTCATATGAGGTAGTGGCATAATAAAATCTTGTGGATTACGAATTAATTTGCTCTTTACAAGATATGCCCAAAATTGTCTTGAAAGCTGGAATTGCTCATTCACTTTTACAGCCTTACTAATATCTATAGATCCGTCAGCTTTTTCGGAAGTATAGTTCAGTTCGCATAGCGCAGAATGCCCTGTACCTGCATTATTCCATTCGTTAGAGCTTTCTTCCCCGGCACTTGCGAGTTTTTCAAAAACTTTAATTTCCCATTCTGGTGCTAATTCTTTTAGTAATGAGCCTAACGTTGCACTCATAATTCCTGCACCAATTAAGATAACGTCTGTTTTTTGCTGCATGTTGCTCATGATAATCTCTCCATCCCCTATATTGGCAAAAAAGTGTAGGTGTTTTCTATGTCTAAGCCGTAAAAGAGAAACACCGCCTAGGCCCCACCTAGGTGTATACCTTTTTTGTCTCAATTATATAACCATCTCATACTCTATTATAATAATTAATAGACTAAAATATCTAGTGTTATCTGATAATTTTAAACTATTTAACGTTTTATTCGCTAAAAATCTTATTTAACAAGCTCTTTTAAGGTGATAAATAGAAAAAAATTACAGTTTGAAATTATCTCGAAAAAGCTTACGTATCCTTAAGTGACTAAATCGAGTACCTTTTTATAGGATTATTCTTTCTGTAATGGTAAGATTATTCTGAAAAATAAAAAGGAGGGACTCTAATGTGCACAAAAGAACAAATTTCAAACTTATTTCGAAACTTTTCAATAAAGGAATGTAAAGGGTCAAGTGATTTATATGAATATTTATCAATGAAAATTGCTGAAGATGAGGAAGTACTTACACTATCGTCCTATGCTCAGGTAGGTCAACCAGTCCCAAACTTACTATTAGGTGCAGTACATTATTTATTGCTAGCAGGGAAAGAACATCATTTAAAAACGTATTATAGTAGTTTAGTTGAAAATGCTGATACAAATTTAGATAAAGCTTTTAATCATTTTAAAGATTTCTGTAAAGAGTACCGAGAAGAAATCATTACTTTGTTACAAACGAAACTCGTTCAAACAAATGAAGTAAGACGGTGCGCATACTTATACCCAAGTTTCTGCTACATATTTAACAAAGTGAAGAAGCCGTTAGCGTTAATTGAAATTGGGACAAGTTCTGGGTTGCAACTGTTCTGGGACCAATATAGTTATTCGTACGGGACGGATGAAATGTACGGAAATATAAATTCAAATGTGCATGTAACTTCTGAAATAAGAGGGACGAATGTGCCGCATTTTCTAAAAGAAAGCCCATCTGTCGTAGAAAGAATTGGACTGGACTTACATGTGAATGATTTACATAATAAGGAAGATTATTTATGGTTACGTGCTTTAATTTGGCCAGAACATAAAGAAAGGCTTGAGATGTTTGATCAAGCTGCATCTTTAGTGAAAAATGAATCTGTCCAATTAATAGAAGGAGACGGTGTAGAGCTATTATCATCTATTATTGAACAAATAAGTGAAGAAGCTGTTATTTGTATTTTCCATACACATGTTGCAAATCAAATACCAGAACAAGTAAAACATAAGTTAGAAAAACAAATACAAGAAATTGGAGCAAAACGTGATGTATTCCACCTGTATAACAACATGTGGGATCGTGACCTTCATATTGATTATTATATTAACGGAAACGAATATCGTGAAACGGTTGGAGAAACAGAAGGGCATGGGAGATGGTTTAGCTGGAAGATTGGAAATGAGACGCTTATTTAGATTAATAGGGGCGCCCTCACTTGTAAAAGATGGATCCATAGGCTCAAGCATTGACTAAATGGTTAAGGAATAAATGTATTAGTAACATACGAAAAATGCTTCGGAGAAATCCTAAGCATTTTTTGAATTACATTTAAACCCCATAATGGATCATGTACTTCTGTTCTGCTGCAGCTTGTACAATTTTTGAAGCTAACTCATTCAGCTCATCAGATTTTCTGAAGAACTTTGAGGATGTAACTGTTTCATAGAAAATTGCTAATGATTCAGGCGGGATAATTGTAATACCACAATAAGCTAAACCGTATTTCTGATTTTTGACTGTATGGAAGTAGGTTTTCATAATTGATAAATTTTGATTTAAACTACTGATAATATCATCATCAACAGATATACAATGATATTTCTCTGGTGTATAATCTTCGTAATTTTTTTGAGAAGTAAAATCGTCAATTATTCCAAAATCATGGACACATGCCATCATTATCATCCTTTCAACTTTAATAAAGTGAGTTCTATTAAAGTAAAATCGTCATTTTGTTTACGTATAATAGAAATGATTATGTAGTTCATTAGTATAGTACTTCATAAAATATCTTCGTTTCTTCTTCGTGAAGACAGTTTACTTATCGGTAAACTCATCGGGAGCCCAAGTGGCGATTTCATTCCCAGGTGCAGCGACTACAAGCCATTGCTCACATAGGACACCAGCTTGCCAACATTCATAATAATCATGAAAACCATTTAAAAAAATAATTTGTCCACTCTCTAATGTAATAATTAAATGAGGGCTTTCTAAGCCAAGTTGTATATCGGTAACTTTTTGTCTTCTTATCTTACATATTCTTTCATATTCTTCTTTCTCAGAATAAACTTCAAATTCATCTTCATTTAATGGGTAGCTTTTTTGAGGTTTATTAAATAAACACCATTTGGATTCGATATTGATATATAATTGTCCGTCATAATCAACTGAGTCGTGAAAGTTTGTGAAATGAATCTTTATAGCGCCTGGAGAAATACCAAATTGTAATCCATCAACTTGTGATCCGATGAATAGATTTTTCAACACTTTTTCAGCGTGAATTTTATCCTCTGTATTCATTATTGAATTCCTCCTTTTCATAAAAATATACCTTATATTTTTATTGTAATAAATAAATTTTCATGTAAAATGAACCTTTTGTGAAAAACGAGCGAATATAGTGTGAAGGATTATGAGAGGGGAACGGAGCTTTGGATGAAGTACAATTAAAAGAATGGCTATATAAACGAAAGTATGTTATCTAAAAAAGACCTTGAGAAAGTGTTACTTTCGATTGTTGAATAGATATTTAGTAAAAGAAGCAACTAATAATTATATTATGTAAACTCTTTTTGTAAAACACCCATAAAAAAATGGATGTTTTATATTTTGATATATTAGGTGGAATATATAGTTTAAAAAAGCGGAATACTTTGCGGAAAGTTAAAGACATTTTTCGCAAAGTATTCCGCTTTTACTTCCATTAATCGGTCAAAGTTGCAACTGAAGTATGCATCTGGCCAATTTTTAATGGATAGGTCAGGAGTATTAACATAGACACCTTTTGTAAATGGAAGCATTGCTAAGCGGAAGTCTTCAACCCATCGAATACTTCCACCAGCACCTTCTGGCTGTTCCCAAGTAGCGAATATTGGCATGTTTGATAGTGCTTTTCGGTAAAAGTAAGCAGTTGCCTCATTTGGCACCTCAACAACAGCACCGCCTAATCTGTGGAAAAATACGGAGGTGGTGGAAAAGGGTAAGTTAAATCGTAATTTCTATTTGATTGCCTTCTGGATCGCCTATTACACTTTCATAATAGCCATCTCCAGTAAAACGTGGTCCATTTAATAAAGGATAACCAGCATCTTTTATCACCTTTGTTAGTTCATTCACACGTTCTTCACTACCGACAGAAAAAGCCATATGAGTATAGCCGGTTATGTTTAAATTAGGCTTATTTTCAATCCCTTTTTTACGCATAAGTTCAAGTCTTGCTCCAGATTCGAACGTAATAAAATAAGATTCAAATTGTTTCGTTTTATTATGATATAAAGAGTTTGCTTTACCATTAAAGTATTTCATATAAAAATCACGCATACATTCTAAGTCATTTACCCAAATTGCAATATGTTCAATTTTCATAGGTTTCACCAATCCTATCTGTATCAATTAGGCTTCCACTGTATTAAATTTGCATTTGCATTGCAACAATTTTGCTTCGCTATTAAAGCTAGTTGTTAATTTTTGATTATGTACGTACATACAATATGTAATTAAGTGAATGACCATCATAGTAATTACAGAAAAGGGTGAATGAAGCATATGAATCAATTTGAGCAAATGATGTACGTTGGTGTCATCATGTCTATTGTACTATCCGTAATGATTTTAGGGTCCTTATATTATAATCCTCGACTTTCGTTAACTGATTATCCGAAAGATATTCAAAAAGTAGTTTTTCCAAAATCGATTCATGAAAAAAAGCAAACCATTTATTTTAATATTGTATATAATACTATTCTTTTCGGTACTCCTTTCGTTTCTACATATATACTACATAAGCATGAAAAGTTAATGTATATGGATGCCTATTTACACACTTTTGGTATTTTAATGATTTTCAATTTAGTAGATTTACTTATAATTGATTGGCTAATTTTTTGCTGGATTACTCCAAGGTTTGTTGTGATTCCTAGTACGGAAGGTATGAAAGGATATAAAGATTATAAGTTTCATTTAAGAGGGGCTATTGTCGCTACTCAAATTTTAGCAATCGTAAGTTTATTTTTGGCGGGAATTGCCACAACTATTTAGTGTGAAGAAGGGCATGGAGCTTTTATAAAAGATAAGGAGATTTATAATATATAGAATTAGAAATGAGAATTTGATAGTATTGGAGTAAGGAGTTTTAATAACAGTATATTAAACAATATTAATATACTGTTGCAAATGTTTTGATATTATGTAAAATTATACAATTTTACGGAGGCATTTGATAAAATTCAAAAAAATTTAATGGAGGCTAATATGAAAAAAGTAATTGGCGCAGCAACAGCAACTGTTTTTGGATTGGGAGCGTTTACCACAACTGCTACCGCAGAAACAATCGTAACAGCAGATGTACTTAACGTACGTGAAAAACCGACTACAGAATCAAAAGTGGTCGAAAAAGTAAAGAATGGGCAAGAGTTAAAAGTCATAAATACCGAAGATGGCTGGTCAAAAATTGAGTTGAATGGTAAAGAAGTGTTTGTAAGTTCGGAGTTTACAAAAGATGTATATCATGTAACGGCGAATTTGTTAAATGTACGTACTGAAGCAAACACAGATTCAGAAATTCTTGGCAGACTAAAAAAAGATGATGTAATTGAATCAACGCATCAAGTAAAAGACGGATGGCTGCAATTTGAGTATAAAGGAAAAACTGCTTATGCAAACGTTTCTTTCCTATCAAGTACAGCACCAACTGAAAAGAAAACCGAAGAGAAAACGAAGCAAGTAGCGAAAGTACAAAAATCAGTTAAAGAAAAGAAAGAAGTAAAGACGCAGAAAGTAGCAAAAGCGAAAGAAACAACGAAAGCACAAGAAATAGTAAAGCCTAAAGAAGAGGCAAAA